>CAMONF010000328.1 GCA_946620335.1 uncultured Clostridia bacterium | reverse complement strand
GCTGCATCCCCCGGGGGAACAGCGGGAATACAAAAAGGAGGCCCAATGAAAATCAGAACCTTCGATTTGCAAACGCTCCCCCGTGACATTCTGACCGGCGTGGTCATAGCTTTCGTCTCAATCCCAATTTCCATGGGATATGCGTCGGTGGCAGGACTGCCGGTGATCTTCGGCCTTTACGGCTCTCTTGCGCCGATTTTGCTCTTCGGCCTGATCACATCTTCGCCGCGCTTTGTCTTCGGTGTGGACGCGGCGCCTGCTGCCCTGGTGGGCGGGCTCATTGCGTCCCTGGGTATAGTCCGTGAATCTGAGGAGGCCGTGGCGGTCATTCCTCTTCTAACTTTCATGGTGGCGATCTGGCTTTTTCTGTTCTTTCTGGTCCAGGCTGACCGGATCCTCAAATATATCTCCCAGTCCGTCATGGGAGGATTCATCACGGGGATAGGCCTCGTCATTATCAGCATGCAGATCCCCAAGCTTTTCGGCGGGACCGCCGGATCCGGAGAACTGCCGGAGCTGTTTCTTCATATTGTGGAGGAGGCGCGGGCAGCCTTCAATCTACCCTCCCTCATGCTCGGACTGGGGACGATCGCTGTACTGCTCATATCCAAAAAGAAACTGTCGGGAATTCCCATTCAGATCGCCGTCATGTTCGCCGGCATGGGCTTGACATACTTTGCGGGGATCGACCGGCGGTTCGGGATTGCTACGCTTCCCGCCGTGCAGGCAGGGCTTCCGCCGGTGATTATGCCGCGCTTTGACCTGCTGGGCAGCTGCTTTTCAGACCTGCTTGTTCCGTCTCTCACAATCGCGCTTGTCATATTTTCAGAGACCCTGCTGGCCACCACCAACATCGGTCTCAAGTACGGGGACCGGATCCGGCCGAGGCGGGAGATCCTGGCCTACGCCGCCGGCAATCTGGCAGCCTCTCTGGCGGGATGCCTGCCGGTCAACGGCTCCGTCTCCCGCACCGGTATCGCGGACCAGTACGGCGTGAAGAGCCAGGCCATGTCGGTCACGGCTTCTGTGACCATGGCCCTGATCCTGCTCTTCGGCACCGACCTGATTCGTTTCCTGCCGGTGCCGGTCCTGACCGCCATCGTCATCGCCGCCCTCATAGGCACGCTGGAATTTGACCTGGCGAGGCGGTTGGGGAAGGTGGACCGGGCGGAGGGCGTCATTTTCTTCGCGGCCATGCTGTCCGTTCTCTTCTTCGGCACCATCTACGGCGTCATCGTGGGTGTGCTGCTGTCTTCCATTACCTTCATCACCCGCCAGGCCCGGCCGGCAACGGCGTTCCTGGGTATCATCGAGGGGGACGACGGGTTCCATTCACTGAAGAGGATCGGGGCTGCGGCGGCACCCATCAGGAATGTTGTCATTTACCGGTTCACGGGAGCGCTTTTTTATGCGACCATCGACCAGTTCTGCGCCGATATTGAGGCGGCGGTGGAGGAGAATACGAAGGTCATCATCGTCGACTCCAGCGGAATCGGCAGCGTGGACGTGACGGCGGCGGAGCGGCTGCTCGTTCTGTTTGAACAGTACAGGGACCGGGGAATCCGCTTTTATCTGGCCGGGCATGCTGGGCACGTCAACGACGAGCTCAGGGCCTTCGGTGCGGGTGAGCTGATCCGGCAGGGCGCGGTGCGTTCGCGGATCACACTGGCTCTCAAGGCATCCGGCATCCGAAAGCCTTATGATCTGGACGAAGATAAGAGGCCGCCCGTAAGAAGGTTCCGCAAGGAGCTGGCGGAGTTCACCTGGGCCTTCGGAGAGGAGGCGCCGGCCATGATGCAGGCCATAGCGCACAGGCTGGCAGCCGGCATCGCGGAGAAGGGCATGCCGGGAACGGAAGAACTCTATCTGGAGGAGAGACGTCTGGCCCTGGGTTACTGGAGCTATGAGGACGAGCTGGAACTTTTAAATCAGTTGGAGACGGAAATCCATGATCTGACGGCCCGGGGCAAGATCGTTATCCCTGAGGAGGTCAGGATCGATGAGGAGATCAAGGCGCGGCGCAAGGTGCTGAGAAACAAAATCGGAAGGCTTTCACACGATATGCTGCAGAATAATGAGCAGGGGAGGGAAATGCATGAATAGTAATGAAGTAGTAGGAAGAGCAGCGCCTGAGAGCAAAGAACTGGTGCTGTTCAATGACGGCGAAATCAGTCTTGAGGTCACAGTAACTCCAGAGGAAGAAACTGTATGGCTCAGTCAGTTTCAGATGGGGGAGCTCTACGGGCGGGATGTGTCAGTCATATCAAGACATATCAGAAATATCTTTAAGGAAGGGGAATTGGAAAGAGAGGGTAATTTGCATTATTTGCAAATTGCAAATGCGGATCGTCCGGTAGCTTTTTACAGTCTGGATGTAATCATTTCAGTCGGATATCGCGTAAAGTCACATAGAGGCGTAGCTTTCAGGAAGTGGGCTAATGAGGTTCTGAAGCGATATATACTTAACGGTTATGCGGTCAATGAGGAACGGATGAAACAACTGGGCGAAGTGGTCCGGCTGATGAAGAGGACCCAGGAGTCGCTGGACAGTAAGCAGGTACTTTCTGTCATTGAGAGCTACAGCAGGGCACTGGATCTCCTGGACGATTATGATCATCAGACGATGAAACGGCCGAAAGGTGACGCTGCGGCTTATGTCCTGACCTATGAAGAGTGCAGACAAGTGATTGACCAGATGAGATTCGGAAAGGAGTCTTCGCTGTTCGGCGCGGAAAAGGATGATTCTTTCAAGGGAAGCATCGGGAACATATATCAGTCCTTCGCAGGTCAGGAAATCTACCCGACTTTGCAGGAAAAAGCGGCCAATCTGCTGTACTTTGTGACAAAGAACCACAGCTTCTGGGACGGCAACAAGCGCATTGCCGCGACAATGTTCCTGTATTTCCTGGACCGGAACGGGATTCTTTACGATGAGAATGGGAATAAACTGCTGGATGACCATACACTGGTGGCGCTGACCATTATGATTGCGGAATCAAGGGCAGAGGAGAAGGAAATGATGATCAGCGTGATCATGAACTGCATTGAGTGATGTTGGTCGAGATGGAATACAGGTGAGCAGGAATGAATATTAAAAGAGGCTGTGAAAAATGGGAATCAAGGACAGTTCACATTTTTCACACACCTCTTTTCAGGCCACTGTTAATTTAAGAGGAAGAAAGCCCATGGGGCTGCGAAATGGATGGCTCTTCATCGGATCCGTGTGCATTTCTCAGTCAGGGGATAGCGCATGGGCTGCGCAGATATATGATTTCACAGGACCAGACTCAGAATGAGCGGCACGGTGAGAAGTCCGACGATGTTGGAGACGAGGGCAAGGCTGGCCCCGATGGTCGTATCCTGGCCGTTGGCGGCCGGATAGACGATGGTGTTGAGGCTGAGGGGCATGGCGGTGAACATCATGATCATGAAGGCAGGTTCTGCGGGGACCTTGAGGAGTCTTATGACTGCCAGCACAAGAAGAGGCATGGCTATCATTTTGATGAGAATCATCAGGTAGGTCTTCTTCATCAGGAAGAGCTTTTTCAGATCATATTTGGCGATGACGACGCCGGTCAGGATCATGGCAAGGGGAGAGAAGCAGGCTGCAATGCTGGAGAGGGTCGTGGTGACAGGGCCGGGCAGGGGGACCTGCAGGAGTCCAAGAAGGATACCGGCAATCATGGAAATGAAGCTGGCGTTGAGGAAGGATTTCAGGCTG
>CAMONF010000327.1 GCA_946620335.1 uncultured Clostridia bacterium | reverse complement strand
TGGCCTTGGCTGTCTTCACATGGCCGCCGGCCTGCCGGATCAGGGCCAGAACATGGTCCACCTTCTCGGCGTCCGGTTCCTCATGGATCCGGTAGACGAAGGGCATGTCCCGCCGGCAGAATTCCTCCGCCACGGTCTCGTTGGCAGCCAGCATGAATTCCTCAATGATGCGGGTGGCGCAGTTCTCCTCCTCCGCCACGATATCGGTCGGGTGGCCGGAGGCGTCCACGATAATTTTGGCCTCCGGGAAATCAAAATCGATGGCCCCGCGCCGCTCTCTCCGCTTTTTGAGGAGCTTCGACAGCTCCAGCATCCTGAAAAAGAGGTCCACATAGTCTTTATAGCGCTCCTTGAGGGCAGGCGCGTCATCCTCCAGGATGGCCCGCACATCGGGATAACTCATCCGCTCACCGACCCGGATCACGCTCTTTACGATCCGGTGGTCTACAATCTTCCCTGAAAGATCAAATTCCATAACGCAGGACAAGGTCAACCTGTCCGTTCCGGCATTCAGAGAGCAGATTCCGTTGGAGAGCCGCTCCGGCAGCATGGGAATGACCCGGTCGGCCAGATAGACCGAAGTGCCCCTCAGCAGGGCCTCCTTGTCCATGGCAGAACTCTCCACCACATAGTGGGAGACATCCGCGATGTGGACGCCCAGGGTATAGCCGCTCTCCGTCTTTGTCAGCGAGACCGCGTCGTCCAGGTCCTTGGCGTCCGGCCCGTCTATGGTCACGATCTGCCAGCTCCTGAAGTCCTCGCGCCCGGCCACATCAGCCTCGGTGACCTCCTCCGGTGTTCTCGCGGCAGCCGCCAGCACCTTGTCCGGAAATTCCATGGGTATGTCCATTGCCCTAGCCACGGCCAGGATATCCACACCAGGCGCGTCCCCGGGGCCCAGATTTTCGACAATCACACCATAGGGCGGCGTGTTCTTTGTGCCGTAATCCAGGAGGCTCACCACGACCTTGTCGCCGTCGCGCACCTCCGGCTGGTTCCTGTTCTTCCGGGAAATGAGGACCTCCCTGCAATATTTCACATTATCAGGCACCACTCTGTCGCCCAGAAGGTCCGCCTGGTAGGTGCCCACCAGCTCGGTGGTCCCGCGCTTTATGATTTTCGTGATCCGCCCTTCCGGCCTTCTCCCGCCGCCCGGCAGGATCTGCACCTCCACGTAATCCTTGTGCATGGCGGAATTCACGTGGGACCGGGGGATGAAAATATCCTTGACCTCCCCCGGGGCCTTTCCTTCCGCCCCGTCCGGCGTCACAAAGCCGAATCCCCTGGGGTGGCCCGTGAAATAGCCGCAGACCGTGTATTCCTTTATTTTCATCTCCCTCTTGGGACGACTCACCTTGAACTTTGTCTTTCTCATCAATCCTCTTTCTGCCCGTACATATGAAAAGCCTCCGCGTAAATCCGCGGAGGCCAGTCATCAATTCAGAAAACTCATGCCGAGCACAACAGCCAGAACAAAGAAGATCACGACCATGATCTTGGTGGCCTTCTCAAGACCGCCTTCCATGGACCGGCCCCTGTTCTGTCCCCAGTAAGTGTCGGCGGCACCGGCGATGGTTCCCAGTCCGGCGTCTTTTCCCTCCTGCATCAGCACGACCGCGGTGAGGGCGATGCAGTCAATAACAAAAATGATAGTGAGAATGATCTTTAAAACAGCCATGTTACACCTCTTTAAGCCTGTTAGTCACAAACTAAGAGTTAGTATAGCATTCCATCCGTCCCTTTGCAAGCATTAAATATGACCATTCTTCCTCCCCAAACCCTCTTTCATACCGGAAAATGAATACCGTACCGGTCTCCTGCCGCCACATCATTCTGCCGCACGCAGGCCGCTTTGAAAGGCAAAGGCTAAGCAAAAAAATAAATACAGGTTCTCTATTTGCCCGTGTACTATTATAATGAAATCATGAACCGGCGGGACCCCTGCAGGTCTTCATTTTCTATCAGCCTTGTGCAGCGCTCATCCCGCTTCAAATGATTGACGAGCCGGCCCGGTGAGGCCGGGAAAGGAGCCCTATGCAATTCGGTCATTTTGATGATGCTGCCCGGGAGTACGTCATCACGACGCCAAAGACGCCGCTCCCCTGGATCAATTATCTCGGCTGCGAGGATTTCTTCACCTTGATTTCCAACACGGGAGGCGGCTACAGCTTCTACAAGGACGCCCGCCTTCTCCGGCTGACCCGCTACCGCTACAACAACGCACCGCTGGATTCCAACGGCCATTATTTCTATGTCAAGGACGGCGATACGGTCTGGAATCCGGGCTGGCAGCCCACCCAGACGCCTCTGGACGACTACAGCTGCCGCCACGGCCTGGGGTATTCCATGATCAGCGGCAAAAAGCTGGGCATATCCGCGGAGGTCACTGCTTTCGTGCCCGTCGGCGACACATGCGAGGTCCTGCGCCTCAAGCTGAAAAATGAAACCACTGCCGAAAAATCCCTCACCCTCTTCTCCTACGTCGAGTTCTGCCTCTGGAACGCCATGGACGACATGACCAACTTCCAGCGCAACTTTTCCACCGGTGAGGTGGAGATCGACGGGTCCACCATCTATCATAAGACCGAATACCGCGAGCGTCGCAACCACTATGCCATCTGGCATGTCAACGCGCCTGTGGATGCCTACGAGACGGACAGAGCCCATTTCCTGGGGGCTTACGGCTCTCCGGCCGCTCCGGAGGCTGTCATCGCTGGCCGCCTCGCCTCAACGAAGGCCAGCGGTTGGGCGCCGGTGGGTGCCCACGAGATCGGGCTCAACCTCGCGCCGGGGGAGGAAAAAAGCTTTGTCTTCATTTTAGGCTACGTGGAGAATCCCAGAGATGACAAGTGGGAGGCGCCTTCGGTGGTGAACAAGAAGCCGGCCAAGGCCATGATCGCCCGCTACGCCACAGACGCCCAGGTCGATGCGGCCCTGGCTGCTCTCAAGGACCACTGGACCGGCCTTCTGTCCACCTTCTCCGTTGTGACACCCGAGGACAAATTCAACCGGATGGTCAACGTCTGGCACCAGTACCAGTGCATGGTCACCTTCAACATGTCCCGCTCCGCCTCCTACTACGAGTCGGGCATCGGCCGGGGCATGGGCTTCCGCGACTCCAGCCAGGACCTCTTCGGCTTCGTCCACCTGATCCCGGACAAGGCCCGGGAACGGCTCCTTGACATCGCCGCCACCCAGTTCCCCGACGGCTCGGCCTACCATCAGTATCAGCCCCTGACCAAGAAGGGAAATATGGACATAGGCTCCGGCTTCAACGATGACCCACTCTGGCTCATCGCAGGCGTCTCCGCCTACATCCGGGAGCCCGGCGACTACCCCATCCTCGATGAAATGACACCCTTCGACAACGACGAAAGCCTCGCGGCCCCGCTCCTCGAGCACCTGCGCCGGTCCT
>CAMONF010000326.1 GCA_946620335.1 uncultured Clostridia bacterium | reverse complement strand
GTCAGGGTGACTTCCTCGCCGCCCCTCAGGACCACGATGGTCATTTCGCTCCCGTCCATGGGATTGGCGTCGAAGTACTCATTCATGCTCTGGGATGTCGTGATTTCATTTCCGTTGATGGAAATGACCACATCCCCCGCCATTCCGCCGGCCTCGGCGAAAGGCGCGCCCTCCGACACGGCCTGGATCACCGCCTTCGGCTCATCCAGGTTGTAATTGATGCCCATCATGTACCGTACGGTCACGTAGGGATCGAAGACGACGGAATGCTTCTCCCCGTCCCGCTCGTAGGTCAGAGACAGCTCCGTCTCCTCCGTCAGGTCGTGGAAGATGGACCAGGTAGAGACATCGCGGCCGATGACCACGCGCTCACCCATGAATTCGGTGATCATATCGCCCTCGGCGAGACCTGCCTCCGCGGCCGGTGAGCCGGGCGCCACATAGAGGACCTCGGCGGGATCGTAGCCCACGACGCCGATGACGATGACAGCGCCGATGAAGGCCAGCAGAAAGTTGAAGAAGGGTCCGGCGAAGACGATGGCCGCCCGTTTGCCCAGGGAAACGCTCTGGAAGGAGCCCTCCTCAGGGCCGGCGCCGCTCTCGACCCACTCGCCGGTCTCCTCGTCGTACTCGTCCAACTCCCCCTTCATCTGGCAGGATCCGCCGAAGAGAAGGAGCTTGACCGAATACCTGGTTCCCTTGTAGACGGTGGTGAGGAGCCTGGGGCCGAAGCCCAGGGAGAACTCCTCCACCGTGACGCCGCTCATTTTCGCGACCAGGAAGTGGCCGTACTCATGAAAGAGGATGAGCAGGGAAAATATGAGAAACGCAATGATCCATTTCATGAAACAGTAAACCCTCCGAAAGGCGCCGCCTCAGCCCGCCGCGATCAGCAGCAGGGAGAGCATATAGATGACCGGCGCCGTAAAAATCACGCTGTCGAAGCGGTCCAGGATACCGCCGTGCCCCGGAATCAGCTTCCCGTAGTCCTTGATGCCCTTGTCGCGCTTGATGGCCGAAGCCGCCAGATCACCGAAGATAGAAATGACGGCACCCGCCGCACAGGTCACGAAGCACCCCGCCGACGGCATCTTGAAATAGAGGGCATAGATGAGCCCCAGGAGCCCGGCACCGAGAATACCGCCCACAGCCCCCTCCACCGACTTCTTGGGGGAGAGGACCGGCGCCATCTTGTGCCGCCCGAAGGCCCTGCCGGCCAGGTAGGCGCAGGTATCCGCGCCCCAGGAGCTTAAGAAGACAAGCCATACCAGGATCTTGCCGTTCTCCTCGCACCGGATCAGGTAAATGAAGCCAAGCATGACCGCCACATAGAGGAAGCCGAAGACCGCCGAAACAGCCTGCTCCGCCACGAAGCGGGGAAATGTAGCCACATACACCGCCAGAATAAGAAGAACCGTCCCCACGATGCTGACCAGGTAGTACTGACCCGGCGCCAAATACAATACCAGGTAGTAAATGACGGCCCCCGCGAAGCCCGCCAGAGAAAGGGGATTCCATTTCCCCTGGGGCGTTGCCGCGCTCTCCTTCTCCAGAGGGGTGCTTGATCGCACCTGGGCTTCATTTCCCTCCACGATCTCCAGGGCGCCGTAGACCTCCTGCATGCCGATCAGGGAGCAGATGAGGAGGGTCGCGATGAGCACCGGCCCGCCGGTCAGGATGGTGGCCAGCGCGATGATGACCAGCACGATACCGCTGATAGTCCTTGTCAAAAACATGTCATTTCCTTTCTTGGGCAGGTTCGCTGCCTGCGCGCACCAGGTTCAGGCAGTCGCTGATGGCGTCGGCGCAGGCCTCCATGAAGGCCTCGGAGAAGGTCGGGTGGGGATGCATGATCTCCGCCACCTCGTAGACCGTGATCTCCATGTCCATCATGGTCTTGGCCTCCACGATCATCTCACAGGCCGCCGCGCCCACGATGTGAACGCCCAGGATCTCTCCGTAGGCCCGGTCCGCGATGACCTTGACGAAGCCCTCCGGCTTGCCCATGGCCACGGCCCGGCCGTTGTAGGCAAAGGGGAAGCGGCCGATCATGATGTCTCCGCGCTTCCTGGCCTCTCTCTCCGTGAGGCCGATGCCGGCCGCCTCGGGTATGCCGTAGAGGCAGAGCGGCGCCCGGTTCAGGCCGGTGGATTTGGCCCTGCCGCAGGCCGTGGAAGCCGCCGCCTCGCCCATCTTCATGGCCGAGTGGGCGTGGATGCTCCTGTTGGAGATGTCGCCGCAGGCGAAAATGTGGGGGATGTTGGTCCGGCAGTACTCGTCCACCATGATCTTTCCCCGCTCATAGTCCAGTCTGTCCTTCATGACGCCCAGGCAGGCCAGGTTGGGCTTCCGCCCCACCGCCATGAGGACCAGGTCCGCTTCCAGCTCACGGCCATCCACAAGGACCACCACCGGATGGTCGTCCCGGCGGTCGAAGCGCTCGATCTTTCCGCCGTTGATCACGGTGATGCCGGCGGCGAGGAAGCTCTCCCGGACCGCCTCGGAGACCTCCCGGTCAAAAGTGGGCACCAGGTACTCCTGCTGCTCCACCACCGTCACCTTGGAGCCGAAGCGGCTGAAGGCGGAGGCCATCTCGCAGCCGATGACGCCGCCGCCCACGATCACCAGGCGGTCCGGCACCTCCGTGAGGTCGAACATGCCGTCCGAGATCAGGATTTCCGGCTGGTCCACACCGGGATACGTCAGGGTCTGGGCCAGGGAACCGCTGGCCAGGATGATCTGCTCAGCCTGGTAGGTCTTCTGCCCGGCCCGGATGGTGTGGGGACCGATGAGAAGCGCCTCCTCCGGCACCACCTCGACGGCAGCATCCTTGAGAAGGGTCGCGACGCCCTTTCCCATCCGCTCGGTCACACTGTCCTTAAAGTCGTGGACCTTCTGCATATCGACGCGCACCGGCTCATCACCGATCACGATGCCCCGCTCCCGGCTCTTCCGGATATCGTCGACGTCACGGGCCGTGTTGTTGTAGGTCTTCATGGGAATGCAGCCCACGTTGGTGCAGGTGCCGCCAAGCTTTTTGCCCTCGAAGAGGATGGTCTTCGCGCCCATCCTGCCGGCCCTGACGGCCGCCATATAGCCCGCTGGCCCGCTGCCGATGACCGCCACCCGATAGGGGAAGTCCCGCTCGTCCTTCTTGCTGCTCCCCTTCTTAAGGATTGCCTCGTCCTCAGCCCTGACCTGACCGCCGGCCATGGTGGGGGCATCCGGCACGTGCTCGCCAGCCTCGCCGATATAGCCGATGACGGTGACCACCGGAACGACGCTCCCGTCATCAAAATATTTGGTCAGCAGGACGCCGGAGGCCGGCGCCTCCACCTCCATGCTGACCTTGTCTGTCTCGATTTCCAGGAGCGGCTCCCCTTCTTCCACCCGGTCGCCTACCGCGGCCAGCCAGCGGATGATGGTCCCCTCCTGCATGTCCATGCCCGCCTTGGGCATAAATACTTCAACTGCCATTTTCTCTCCTTAAGCCCGGCTCGCGCCTGTCCCTTCGAAGATGCTCTCCGGGTTCTCCAGAAATTCTCTGACCGCCAGGTTGAACATGGCAGCCTTGGCCCCGTCCAGGGCCCTGTGGTCGAAGGTCAGGCAGATCCGCATGACCTTGCGCATGGTGATGAGCCGGTCCTTGACCACGCAGCCGTCAGAGATGGCGCAAACGCCCAGGATGGCCGCGTCCGGCGGGTTGATGATGGGCGTGAAGGCCTCCACGCCGTACATACCCAGGTTGGATACGGTAAATGAAGACCCCCTGCACTCGTCCGGCGTGAGGCTCTTCTCCCTGGCCCTTCTCGCCAGGTCCCTGGCCTTATCCGACAGCTCGTCAAGGGTCAGCATGTCCGCGTTCCTGATGACCGGCACAATGAGGCCCTCGTCGAGGGCCACCGCCATGCCGATATTGACGTTGTCCTTGTAGATGATGCTGTCCTTGTCGAAGGCGCACATCATCCCCGGGTTCTTGCGCAGGGCCTTGGCCACCGCGCAGAGGACGATATCGTTCACCGAATACTTACGGCCGCCCCGGTTTATGATGGATGCCCTCATTTCCATCATGCGCGTGACGTCCACTTTGGTCGTCAGCGTGACGGTGGGGATCTGGGCCGCCTCGGTCATCCGGTCGGCGATGACCCGGCGCATCCCTGTCAGGACCTCGCGCCGCTCGCCCACCTCCAGGGAATCTCCCCGTCGGCCGGCCGCGGCCAGCACGTCGCTGCGGCTGATCTTGCCGCCTATGCCGGTCCCCTTGACTTCGGAGAGGTCCACGTGCATGGACCTGGCCATGCGCAGGGCAAGCGGCGTCACGGGCACTTCCCTGGTCCGCTCCCTGGCCGCCCGGGTCCGCTCCACGTCCCTCGCGGTCACGGCTCCGTCCATACCGGTAGGTGTCACGGCGCTGAGGTCTATATGATATTGGCGGGCGATCTTCCGCGCGTAAGGCGTGGCTTTCACAAATGTCATAGATCCTCCTACTGGACCAGCTCCCGCACCTGCGCGGCGATCTTGTCCTCATCCGGCAGCACGCCCTTCTCGAGAACGGCGGAAAAAGGCACCGGGGGATCCTCGGCGGCCAGGCGCCGGATGGGCGCGTCCAGATAATAAAATGCTTCCGACTCGGCGATGGAGGCCGCGATCTCGCCGCCAAGGCCGCCCGTCTTGACCGCCTCGTGGACGATCAGAAGGTGCTTGGTCTTCTTGACGGACTCTATGATGGCCGGCTTGTCCATGGGCAGGAGGGTCCGAAGGTCGATGACCTCGCAGGAAATGCCCTCCGCCGCCAGCGTCTCCGCCGCCTTGAGGCAGGTCCTGACCATGCGCCCGTAGGTCACGATGGTGCAGTCTGTTCCGATCTTCTTGATATCCGCGACGCCGATGGGCAGGACATAGTCCCGCTCCGGCACCATACCCTTGGTCCTGTAGAGGAGCTTCTGCTCCAGGAACATGACCGGGTTGTTGTCCCGGATGGCCGCCTTCAGGAGGCCCTTGGCGTCGTAAGGCGTCGACGGGACGATGACCTTGAGGCCGGGAATGTGACAGAGCATGGCCTCCAGGGACTGGGAGTGCTGGGCCGCCGCGCCGGTGCCGCCGCCCGATGGCGTGCGGATCACGATGGGTACGGAGACCTTCCCGCCGAACATAAAGTGCATTTTGGGCGCCTGGTTCAGGATCATATCCCAGCAGACGCTCATGAAATCCGAGAACATGATCTCCATTACCGGCCGCATGCCTTCCACGGCCGCGCCGATTCCGCAGCCGATGAAGGCCGCCTCGGAGATGGGGGTGTCGATGACCCGGTCCGGGTACTGCTTGTACATTTCCTGGGTGACGCCGAAGGCGCCGCGGTAGACGGTGATGTCCTCGCCCATCAGGAAGACGTTCTTATCTCTGTCCATTTCCTCGCACATGGCCTCCCGGATGGCCTGGGCGTAGGTGATCTCATTCTGCGTAGACATCTTCGTAAACATCCTCCAGCTTGGGGTAAGGGCTGTCGATGGCAAAGCGGACAGCCTCATCTATGGCCTCGGTGGTCTCCCGGTCGATCCTGTCCAGGTCCTCCTGGGTGAAGGTCCCCCGGGCCAGCATGACTTCCTGGAGATAGCGGATCGGGTCCCGCCTCTTCCAGGCATTGATTTCTTCCTTGGACCGGTAGAGGTTGCCGTCGGACTTGCTGTGGCCGGAGATCCGGTAGGTATCCTCCACCACGAGCACCGGCTCCGGGCCGGCCAGGGCGATCTCCCTGGCTTTTTTGACGGTCTCGTAGACGGCGATGGCGTCATTGCCGTTGACGCGGAAGCTCTTCATGGCGTAAGGGATGGCCCTGTGGGTGATATCCGTGTCCTTCATGACGCGGGAAATGTGGGTGCTCATCCCGTAGGTGTTGTTGGTGCAGATGAAGAGGACGGGCAGGTTCCAGATGGAGGCCAGGTTCATGGACTCGTGGAAAATGCCTTCATTTGTCGCGCCGTCGCCGAAAAAGGCCAGCGCGACGCAGTTCTCCCCCCTCGTCTTGTGGGCGAAGGCCGCGCCGCAGGCCAGGGCCAGGGCGGGACCGACGATCCCGTTGGCGCCCAGAACGCCCACGTCCTTGTCGGCGATGTGCATGGAGCCGCCGCGGCCCTTGCAGACGCCGGTGGCCTTGCCGAAGATCTCGGCCATCATGCCCTTAATGTCAATGCCCTTGGAGATGGCCGCGCCGTGCCCCCGGTGAGTGGCGAACATGTCGTCATCCTTCGTCAGGGCGGCGCAGGTCCCGCTGTAGGCTGCCTCCTCGCCGATGCACAGGTGCATGGTCCCGTGGATCATGCCCAGGGAAAAGTAATACTGGAGGCTCTCCTCGAACTTCCTGGTCAGGAGCATATTCCGCAGAAGCTTTTCCGCCAGCTCCTCTCGGCCGGTCAGGTCGTAGGGGATGAGCGGCATCTCGCCGGGTATGCGTCCGTTCATGTTATCCTCGTTGACTGTGTTCATGGTTCTCCCTGGCCGGAAATGCGCCCGCGAAGGGCTCCGGCCTCTTAAGATAGTCTGTCAGTTGGTGTCCGTGATGCCGTATCTGGCGGCAAAATGTTCGTCGATCTCCCGCTGGACCTCGAAGATCTCGTCCACCGAGGGATGGGCGATGACCTTGTGCCCCGCCATGGCCTCCTCGATGATGTCGTAGATCTCCGGGAAATGAATACCGCCCCTCCTGAATACCGCATTGGCCCACTCATTGGCCGCGTTGAAGGCCGTGGGCATGGAGCCGCCGGTCCTGATGGCGGACAGGGCCAGGGGAAGTCCCCGGAAGGTCTCGTTGTCAGGCTGGGCGAAATCCAGCCTTGCCAGCTTCGTAAAATCGAGCGGCGTGGCCGGAGACGGCAGATGGTTCGGGTAGGTCAGCGCGAACTGGATGGGTATGCGCATGTCCGAAGGTCCCATCTGGGCGATGATGGACCCGTCCTCGTACTCTACGGCCGAGTGGATGGTGCTCTGGGGCTGAATGACCACCTCGATCTTGTCGGGTGAGACGTCGAAAAGCCACCTGGCCTCGATGACCTCCAGGCCTTTGTTGACCATGGTGGCGGAGTCGATGGTGATCTTGGGGCCCATGCTCCAGGTGGGATGGGCCAGAGCCTCCTTCACCGTGACGTTGGCCAGCTCTTCCTTCGTGCGCCCTCTGAAGGGGCCGCCGGAAGCCGTGAGGATGATCCGGCGGATCTTTGAATCCGCCCGGCCCTGGAGGGCCTGGAAGATGGCCGAGTGCTCCGAGTCTACCGGCAGGATCTTGATGCCGGCTTCCCTGGCCATGGGCATGATAAGATGACCTGCCGTCACGCAGGTCTCCTTGTTGGCCAGGGCTATGTCCTTGCCCGCGGAAATGGCCGCCACGGTCGGCCGGATGCCGATCATGCCGACGATGGCCGTCACCACGATGTCCACCTCGGGCAGGCAGACCATCTCGATGAGGCCGTCCATGCCAGAGAGGACGCGGATGTCCGTGTCAGCGAGGCGTGTCTTCATTTCCAGGGCTGCTTTTTCATCGTAGACAGCCACCACGGCGGGACGGAATTCCCTGGCCTGCTTTTCACAGAGATCGATGTTCCGCCCGCAGCCGATTGCGGACACATGAAGAAGCCCGGGGTGCATCCGGGCCACATCCAGTGACTGTGTACCGATGGATCCGGTGGACCCCAGTACCGCTATATTTTTCATCAGATCGTCATAAGCTCCTTTGTCTTGGCGTCGACGGCTTCGTCGACCTTCTTGATGAACTTGTCAGTTGTCTTCTGCAGCGCTTCCTCGTCGTCCTTGATCTCGTCCTCGGAGACTTCGCTGGCTTTCTTGAGCTTCTTCAGCATATCGTTGCCGTCACGGCGGATGTTACGGCAGGCGACCTTGGCCTGCTCGCCCATCTTCCTGACTTCCTTGACCAGCTGCTTACGTCTCTCCTCCGTCAGCTCGGGGAAAATGAGGCGGATGACGTGGCCGTCATCGGAAGGATTGATGCCCAGGTCGGACATCTGGATGGCCTTGACGATCTGCTTGACCATCTTGGCTTCCCAGGGCTGGATCTGGATCATTCTGGCCTCAGGGACAGAGACGTTCGCGACGCTCTGCAGAGGTGTCGGGGATCCGTAGTAATCCACGGTGATCTTGTCCAGAACGTGGGGGTTGGCACGGCCGGCGCGGATGGTCATAAGGTCCCGCTCCAGGCTGGCCAGGGTCTTGGTCATCTTGTCTTCGTAGACTTTCGTTCTTGCGCTCATGACAAATCATTCCTCCTTCTTGGAAAAGATATGAGACCCGCTTTGCGTGTCTTACGTTGTGCGCGTGGGACAGCCGGCAGGCCGCAAAGCCGCCGTGCGTTACAGCGCACATACGCCGGGACGGCCACCGGTCCTGACGGGCCGGCTGCCAGGCCGCTCTCCGGGCGCTGATTTCATTTTCAGACGGTCACCACCGTGCCGTCGATGTCTCCGCGGGCTGCCCGCTCGATGCTCTGCTCTTCGTTGAGACCGAAGACCAGCATGGGCATCTTGTTCTCCATGGCCAGGATGGCGGCGGCGCCGTCGACCACCTTGAGGCCCTTGGCGACCACTTCCTGGATGGAGACCTCGCTGTACTTTTTCGCGTTGGGGTTGTCCTTGGGGTCGTCGTCGTAGACGCCGTCGATGGACTTGGCCAGGAGGATCATCTCCGCCTCGATCTCGATGGCCATGAGAACGGTGGCCGTATCGGTGGAGAAGTAGGGATGGCCCGTGCCGCCCGCGAAGAAGACCGCCTTGCCGGCCTTGAGGGCCCGCATGGCCTTGTCCTTGGAGAAGAGCTCCGTGAAGGCGCCGACCTGGAAGGGCGTCATGACTTCCGTGTCAATGCCTACGGAGCGGAAGATTTCGGATACATAGAAGCAGTTCATGATGGTGGCCATCATGCCGATCTGGTCCGCCCGGACGCGGTCGATGTTCTTGGAGCTCCTGCCCCGCCAGAAATTGCCGCCGCCGATGACGATGCCGACCTCGCAGCCCTCGTCCATGACTTTTTTCACCTGTTTTGCCACCGCTGTCACGGTCGCCTCATCAAAGCCCTTGTGGTCGTAGTTGCTGCCGGCCAGGGCCTCACCGCTCAATTTCAAAAGGACTCTCTTCATAAGTCCCTCCTCTTCTGCCGTTCATACAGTCATTATTTCCCCAGGCCGCCTTCCGGCAAATGCCTGCAGATACAGAAATTATAGCATACAAAGCCCGATAAGGGAACTGGAAATAAAGACACTGCCTACGCAACAAAGAAGTGGGAATAAGGGACGGTTCCTTTTCCCAGTTTTCAAGGAAAACTGGGAATCAAGGACGGTTCCTTCTCTCAGTTTTCAGAGGAAAGTGGGAATAAGGGACGGTTCCTTTTCCCAGTTTTCAAGGAAAACTGGGAAAAGGAACCGTCCCT
>CAMONF010000325.1 GCA_946620335.1 uncultured Clostridia bacterium | reverse complement strand
ACCGGAGAAGCCTCCCTTCAGAAGATCCTGTTCTCGCGGCCCAATGTGAGGGCCCTCACGGAGATCAAGATCGAGAAGCTCCTCATCGAGGACGGCTCACTGCGCGGCGTGGAGGTACGCCAGGGCGGCGCTGCCGAGACACAGGAAATCGCCTGTGACGGCCTCTTCGTGGCCATCGGCCTCATCCCGGAGAACGAGCCCTTCAAGGACCTGGCCGACCTCAATAAGTTCGGCTACTTTGACTCCGACGAGCAGTGTCTTACAAAAACCCCGGGCATCTTCGTGGCCGGTGACTGCCGGAGCAAGTATATCAGGCAGCTGACTACGGCCGTTGGAGACGGGGCCGTGGCGGCGCTGGCGGCCTGCCGGTATATTAATGGGCAGGAGTGAGACAGAGGGACGAAAAATGAGACAGAGGGACGGTCCTTTTTACGCAAATCTTTAGATTTGCGTAAAAAGGACCGTCCCTCTGTCTCATTTTTCGTCCCTCTGTCTCACCTTCCCTGTTCCCTAGGCTCAAGAAGCCGATCGTGGAAGCCGGTAAAGATGTAGACCACCCCAAGGATGGCCAGGAACTGGGAGAACATGAGATAGGCGAGGGTGCAGAGCAAGAAGACCAGGAGCTTGTTCTGGGTCACGTATTTCTTGAGGAGCAGGGAGACGGCGATGACGCCGAAGACCACCAGATAGATAAAGCTGCAGACCCAGACGGTCTGGACAGAATTCTTGATGAGGTCGCTGGAGAAGTTCCTGCCCAGCGTAAATGTGCCGTAGAAATAACCGATGAAGGCGATGCCGCTGATCCACAGGGGCGGGTAGTACTGGGCGATGGGGGTGGCATCCTGGACCGGGATCTGGAGTCGGCGGAGAATGATGACAGAGATCTTGAAGATGATGAAACCCTGGATGAGGCCCATGATGACCATGGAGATGATGAAGATCTGGAAGAGGAAATCCATGGTGTAGAATTCCAGGATGGCTTCATTTCCCGTGCCGGCCAGGGCGTTTGAGAGGGAGTTTTTCATCATGCTGAGCTCTTCGTTGATGTTATAGCCGAAGACCGAGGCCAGCGCCACGGTGCTCACCGTGTTGAAGACGGCGGAGAGACCCATGACCACGAAGAGGGTCCGGGTCATGTCCCGCTTCTGGTAGATGAAGGTCCCGAAAATGAGGCCGAGGAGGGCGGCGGTGACGGCGTAGAAGATGGTGGTCAGCGTGCCGAATATGAAGGAGAAGAGGACCATGCCCGCAAAGACCATGAGGCCGTACTTCCAGCTGAATTTGGCGGCGTATATGACCATGGGGATGGGGAGAAGATAGATAAAGAATTCCTCGAAAAGAGCCCCGGTCTGCCTGTTGAGGAGGAGCAGGAGGGCGAAAATGGCCAGAATCATGGCCCCGGTGGTGATGCTCAGTGTGTTTTTGTTGGTCTTATCCATATACTTTACCGTTTGTAAAATGAGAACAGCCTTCAGTTTGCAGGGAGCCTCTCTGAGAGCCGCGCCGCAGAAAAATCATAGCGTGGTCAAAAGGTCTTGCCTAATACTATACCGCCGCAGGCACGTCTCTGTAAAGTTTTTGGCAGAAATTCGAGGCGGCATGGGGTTATCTACGGGGATTGGCAGGCAGCCATTCTTTCCGTCGCACCTTGTTTTTCCGCGGGTATTTTGTGCAGCTAAATAAAATCGGCGGTGTTATAGAGGCCATGGCTGTATCTTTGGACCTGGCACATGTGATTTTGAGTTGAACAAATTACCTGTTTTGACCTATACTTAAAGACAGAGATGAGACCGGCGCCCGATGAAGGAGAAGCCGGTTCCTTCAGGGAGGAGGATGTGAGATGCCATCTGAAGAGGCCAGAGACCAAAAAATCGTTAAGATCGTGATTACGGGCGGACCCTGCGCGGGAAAATCCACAGCCATGAGCTGGATCCAAAACGCCTTCGGCAACCTTGGCTACACTGTCTTGTTCGTGCCGGAGACGGCGACGGAGTTCATTTCCGGAGGGGTGGCTCCCTGGACCTGCGGTACCAACGCCGAATACCAGAAGGTACAGATGACCCTCCAGCGGGAGAAGGAGAGACTCTTTGAGCGGGCGGCCAGGACCATGCCCGGCGACAAGATCCTGATCGTCTGCGACCGGGGAGAGCTTGACAATAAAGCCTACATGAACGCGGAGGAATTCAGGGAGGTCCTGGATTTCCTGGGGACCAACGAGGTGGCTCTGCGGGACAGCTACGACGCTGTCTTCCATCTCGTGACCGCGGCCAGGGGAGCCGAGGAGTTCTACACCTTCGCCAACAACGCGGCCCGCTACGAGACTCCCGAGGAGGCCGTCGCCCTGGACGACCGGCTTCTGGCGGCGTGGACGGGACATCCCCACCTGCGCGTCGTCGACAACCGTTCGGATTTCGAGGGGAAGATGAAGTACCTGATTGGCTGCATTTCCTCCTTCCTGGGTGAATCGGGGATGGCTGTCTCCAAGAAGAAGTACCTGATTGAAAATCCTGATCCGGCATGGCTTGAGAGCATTCCCGGCTGCAGGAAAATCAATGTCACGCTGACCTACATAAAGAGCACTACGGGAAATGAAATCCGTATCCGGCGCCGGGGCGAAGGCCGCAATTATGTGTACTACAAGGTGGAGCGCCAGTACCTGGAGAACGGACATCGTCTTGAGGTGGAGGAGCGGCTCTCCAGGAAGGAGTATCAGAAGCTCCTCGCGGAGAAGGAACCTGCCATGAAGCAGATCCGAAAGACGCGGTACTGCTTCTTTATCGACGACCGGTCCTACGAGGTGGATATTTACCCGGGCTGCCGAGAGCTGGCCCTGGCTCTGGTCCCGGTCCTGGAGCCGGAAGTACCCCCTGTCTTCCCGGAGGGACTCAAGGTCATAAAGGAGGTCACGGGCGTACCCGGTTATCGGAACGCGGACCTGGCGGGAGGAAGAGGCCTGCTGCGGTGAAGGATATACTTTACTTTTTTGAGCCGCCTCTCGATTTTTGCGGTCAAATCATGTATACTGATAGAGGCCTTCTCCGAAGAATGTGAGAGGAGGCTTCTTTCATCAATAGAGAAAAGAGGACAAATCGCATGTCAGAAAAAAGATTACCGGTCATCACCATCAACCGGCAGTACGCCGCCTACGGACGGACCGTCGCGGCCCTTCTGTCTGAAAGACTCGGCATTATGTACTACGACAAGGACTTTGTCAGGAAAACCGTGGAAGAGAGCGGCTTCGACTTTGACGAGGTGGTGAGCCGCGGCGAGGATATGACATCCGGCAACAAATTTCTCAACGATTTCATGAATGCGACCGTCGGAAATTACCCGGATTACCTTCGCAAGCTCTACGTGGCTGAGCGGGAAGTGATCCTGGAGCTGGCCAAGGAGCCCTGCATCATCGTCGGGCGCTGCGCCAACCATGTCCTCAGGGAGAAGAATGTCCCCGTGTTTTCCATTTTCCTCTATGGACCTGCTGACAAGCGAGTCGGAAGAGCCTCCGAGCTGGCGGAGAACGGACAGGAGGACCTGGTCAAGTACATCAAGAAGCGCGACACCATGCGCAACAACTTCTACAAGACCTTCACCGGGAAGGAAATGACAGACTGCAGCAATTACAACCTCTGCCTGGACACGACCGTGATCGGGCCCAATGAGTGCGCTGATATCATCTGCGGTATTCTGGAGAAGATGTGAGTATGGTTTTCCGCGATTTGATCAGAAAAAAGCAGGCCCTCTCTGAAAATGAATGCATCCGGATCCTGACGGAGGAGAAGCGTGGCGTCCTCGCCGTGCTCGGCGACGGCGGTTATCCCTACGCCATGCCCATGAACCATTGGTACGATCCGGAGGACGGCCATATCTATTTCCACGGCGGAAAGCACGGCCACAAGATCGATGCCCTGCAGGCGTGCGATAAAGTCTCTTTCTGTGTTTATGACGGCGGGACCCATGAGAACGGACAGTGGTATCTCGACATCCGCAGCGTCATCGTTTTCGGCAGAATGAGGGCTGTCACGGACAAGGACCGCGCCATGGATATCTGCCGGGCCCTCAGCCACAAGTTCACCGCCGACGAGACCTATATTGAAAATGAAGTCAAGGACTCCGGCCCCGGCACTTTGGTGCTGGAGCTCATCCCCGAGCACATGACTGGAAAACTGGTCCATGAGCGCTGATGAAGCGCATTTAGATAAAGCTGAATAATATGAAATAATGGCTACAAACTTTCGGGTCTGTAGCCGATTTTGCTGTCCGGGAAAAATAACAAATGCCCTGAGGAAAAAGACATGGTATGATAAGCGGGTCAAACTTCTATAAGGAGGCCAAGATGGCAGAGTATATCATAAGCTGCTGTTCTACAGCAGATCTTTCCGCCGAGCATATGGCGGCGAGGAATATTGAGTATGTTTGTTTTCATTTTGAAGTGGATGGGAAGACGTATCCCGACGATCTGGGCAAGTCCATCCCCTTCAAGGATTTCTATCAGATGATGCGGGACGGGGCCATGACCAAGACCTCGCAGGTCAGCGTGGGAGAGTACGAAGAGTTCTTCGAGCGCTTCCTCAAGGAGGGGAAGGATATTCTTCACCTAACGCTGAGTTCCGGCATCTCGGGCACTTACAATTCGGCCTGTGTGGCTGCCCAGGATCTCCGGGACAAGTATCCGGACCGCAAGATCTATGTTGTCGATTCCCTGGCGGCCTCCTCGGGCTACGGCCTCTTCATGGACAAACTGGCTGATATGCGGGACGAGGGCAAGGACATCGATACCCTCCACGTCTGGGCCGAGAACCATAAGCTGGAGTGCATCCACTGGTTCTTCACTTCCGACCTGACCTATCTCATCCGGGGCGGACGCGTCTCCAAGGCCTCCGGCTTTGTGGGGCAGCTCCTCAATATCTGCCCGCTCCTCAACGTGGACTACAAAGGACGGCTCATTGCCCGCGAAAAGATCCGCACGAAGAAGAAGGTGATCCGCCGGATCGTGGATAAGATGGAGGAGGACGCCGAGGGCGGTCTTGAGTACAGCGGGAAGTGCTTTATCTCCAACTCCGACTGCTATGAGGACGCCCGCGCGGTGGCCGACCTCATTGAGGCGAGGTTCCCGAAGCTGAACGGGAAGGTGGTCATCAACGAGATCGGGACTACTATCGGGTCTCACACAGGACCGGGGACTGTGGCGCTGTTCTTCTGGGGGAGGAAGCGCGAGAACTAAATGAGACGGAGGGACGGTCCTTTTTACGCAAATCAAATGATTTGCGTAAAAAGGACCGTCCCTCCGTCTCATACGCAAGTGGGAATCAGGGACGGTT
>CAMONF010000324.1 GCA_946620335.1 uncultured Clostridia bacterium | reverse complement strand
CCGAATAGCGGAAGGCGGCCACCTGGGGGATGACGCCCTGGGGATGGCCGGGCTGGGGCATGGCGTCCCGGCGCGCCTTGGTCACAAAGCGCACGATGGTATCTGTCTTTCTGGCCTCCCGGAGGATGGACTGAATTCCGCTGTCGTGGAAGTTCTCCTGAACGAAGAGCTTGTCGACGCAGCGGCCGGCGCGGTAAGCCTCAAGGACCGGGTTCTTGCCCTCCAAGCGGTCGGTCTGGCCGCTCTCCTCCCGGATCTCGTCCGGGATGATGGCGCGGTCGGCCCGAACACGGGCTTCCTCTGCCCGTTCTGTCCTCGCGGGTCTCTCGGAGCGCTCACCGGCTGCTCGGCGGGAGAATCCACGTCCCTTTTCACCGGCGCCTCTGCCGGCCTTGTCACCGCCCGCGCGGCGGCCGGCGCCGTATTTTCTGTCTTCATTTCCTGAATTGTTTTTCATTCTCCAGCACTCCCAACCGGATGATCTCAAGCATCCGTTCCTCCTGACCGGTCAGATAGAGGTAGCCGATCAGGGCTTCAAAGCCGGTGGCCCGGCGGTAGTCACCCATGGTCGCGTTCTTGGCCATGGTGTTGGACTTGGCGTTCCGTCCCCGGCGGTAAATGTTCTCCTCGGTCTCCGTGAGGATGGGCTCAATGACGTCCATGGCCAGGGACTGGGCGTGGGCCCGGACCAGCCGGCTGGATTTCCTGTTCAGGTCATTGGGCCGGCCGTTGCCCCTGGAGACGATCATGGTGCGTATGGCCAGTTCGTAGGCCGCATCCCCCAAAAAAGCAAGAACAAGAGGCGAGTAGGCCATCGCCTCCGCCTCTGTCTTGTCAGGTACAAATGTCAGATTCTCTTCCACTTCACACCCTCGCGTGTGTCCATGAGCTCAATGCCCTTTTCCTTCAGCTCGTTTCTGATCTCGTCCGCACGGGCGTAGTTCTTAGCCTTTCTGGCGGCCTGGCGCTCTTCGATCAGGGCTTCGATGTCAGCGTCCAGGAGTTCCTCCTTGACGAAAACGATGAGGCCCAGCACATCGGTCAGCTCCCTGAGAATATCGGTGACTACGGCCACCAGTTCCCTGGAGCTGTTTTCATTTACCTCGGTGTTGGCGAAGCGGACCAGGTCGAAGACCACGGAGAGGGCGTCGGCGGTGTTGTTGTCGTCGTCCATCTTCTCGTCGAATTTGTCCACGAAAGCCTTTGCGGCCTCGATCTTGGCGGACTCGTCCTCATGTGCCTCCCCGGCAACGGCTGCCAGGTCAGTCAGGCGTGTAGCCGCGCGGCGGATCCTCTCCAGGGAGCTTCTCGCGGACTCCATGAGCTCGGCGGAGAAGTTCAGCGGGCTCCTGTAGTGGGCGGAGAGCATGAAGAGGCGGAGGACCTGGAGGTCATACTTGGCGGCAATGTCGCGGACCGTGAAGAAGTTGCCCAGAGACTTGGACATCTTGGTGCCGTCGATGTTGAGGAAAGCATTGTGCATCCAGTAGCGGGCGAAGCGCTTGTCGGAGCAGCACTCGGACTGGGCGATCTCATTCTCATGGTGGGGGAAGATAAGGTCCTCGCCGCCGGCATGGATGTCGATCTCCTCGCCCAGGTAGCGCTTGCTCATGACGGAGCACTCGATGTGCCAGCCGGGACGGCCCTCGCTCCAGGGATATTCCCAGGCCGGCTCCCCTTCCTTGCGGGGCTTCCAGAGGACGAAATCCAGCGGATCGGCCTTCTCCTCCTCGCCGGAGACCTTGAGGTTCCTGAATCCGCTGCGCAGCTCGTCCAGGTTCTTGCCGGAGAGCTTGCCGTACTGGGCGAAGCTCCTGGTGGCGAAATAGACGGTGCCGTTCTTCACGTAGGCGTGGCCCTTGTCGATCAGGGTGCCGATCATGTTGATCATGCCGTCGATCTCCTGGGTAGCCCTGGGATGGACCGTGGCGGGACGGACGTTCATGCCCTCCATGTCCTTCTTGCACTCGGCGATGTAGCGCTCCGCGATCTCGTCGCTGGTCACGCCCTCCTCCACGGAGGCCTTGATGATCTTGTCGTCCACGTCGGTAAAGTTGGAGACGAAGTTGACCTCATAGCCCTTGTGCTCCAGATACCTGCGGAAGGTGTCAAATACAATCATGGGACGGGCATTGCCGATGTGGATCAGGTTGTAGACGGTGGGGCCGCAGACGTACATCCGGACCTTGCCCGGCTCGATGGGTACGAACTCCTCTTTCCTTCTCGTCATGGTATTAAAAATCTTCATAATACTTCTCCTCGAATTTATATGTTATCCGCGAAAACGCAGTCCTTCACTTCATCATATTCCCGGTCGTCCCCAGGCGTGAGCTCGAAGGGCAGCTGCTCCTGCTTCCCCGTCTCAGAGACTTCCGAATCCGCCAGGCGGGTCGCCGACCCTTTCTTTCCTGCCAGGTTCCTGAGCTCGCGGACCTCCCCTGCCAAGGTGAGGAGCCGGTTGATGAGCTCGTTGTTGGCCCGCCTCAGGACCTTGAGGTCCTCGAGGACCGGGTCGGGCAGGTCTGTCTGGTTGATGGTCTCTCTGGGCACCACCTGGTTGTGCATCCTGACGACGCGTCCCGGGACGCCCACGACCGTGCAGTTGGGGGGTACGTTTTTCAGGACCACCGACCCCGCGCCGATCTTGGAATTGGCCCCGATGGTGATGGAGCCCAGGACCTTGGCGCCGGCCGAGACCATGACGCCGTCCTCCAGCGTCGGATGGCGCTTGCCCTGCTCCTTGCCGGTACCGCCCAGGGTGACGCCCTGGTAGAGGGTCACGTTGTCTCCGATGATGGTGGTCTCGCCGATCACGACGCCTGTGCCGTGGTCGATGAAAAAGCCCTTTCCGATCACCGCGCCGGGATGGATCTCGATGCCTGTCTGCCGGACCGCCATCTGGGAAATGAACCTGGCCCGCCACAGATGCCCCGCGACCCAGTGCTTATGGGCCCTCCTGTAGAGGCGCATACATCGGTAGCACGGATAAAGAAGAACATCCCAGTAGGTGCGGATAGCGGGATCCCGCTCTTTATAAACCGCATAGGTCTCTTTCAGATCCGAAAACCAGCCCATGTATAGCAGCTCCTTTCCAGCATTTTACGACAGCAATACACACCGGTCATCCGGCCGGTACACTCATTCAGTCTATCAGAAGTTCCTTTTTTTTACAAGACTTTCAGGGAGGGATGTGCCCTCTCCCCTGTCTTAGAGTTGTATTATTCCGCCGGAAGATGCCTCCTCGATGAGGGCCACCGCCTGGGCCGCGATGCCTTCGCCGGCCCCCGTGAAGCCGAGTCCCTCCTCCGTGGTGGCTTTGACGTTGATCCTGTCCGGCAGCACCCCGAGGTCCGCGGCGATATTGGCCCGCATGGCCTCGATGTGGGGCCTCATTTTCGGCCGCTGGGCGATGATGGTGGCGTCCACGTTGCCGACCCGGTAGCCTTTGGCCCGCAGAAGCCTTCCGACCTCCCTGAGCAGGGCCCTTGAATCCGCCCCCTCATAGGCCGGATCCGAGTCCGGAAAATGAAGACCGATGTCCCCCAGCGCCGCCGCCCCCAGCAGGGCGTCCATGATGGCGTGCAGGAGAACGTCCGCGTCCGAATGGCCAAGGAGCCCCTTCTCGTAAGGGATCTCCACGCCTCCGATGATCAGCTTCCGTCCTTCCGTGAGTCTGTGTACGTCATATCCGCTGCCTATTCTCATGCCTTCCTCCTTTTAGTATCTGCCAAAATCCTGCAGAATCGCCAAGCCTCTCCGGCCCTTTTATCCCCGCAGGTCCTCCTCTGTCACATCAAAATTCGTCTTCAGGCTGACCAGGACCGAGTAGACGGTCCCCGGGTCCTCAGTCAGGTATGCGTAGACCGATCCGGCTGTCTCGTTGGCATTCCCAATGGCCGCCGTCATGGATTTCCCGTCGGTATCCGTCACCGTGAAGGTGACCGCCGGCTCCGCCAGCCCGTACTGGGCCAGGTCCGTGACGTCCTCCATGGTCTGATAGATTCCGATGCCCGTCACACCCGCCGCCAGGCTGTTGAGAGCCGTCTGGTTGACCGGAAAATCAGCCTCGTCGCTTCTCGTCCAGACGCCGTCCTTCCTCTCAAAATCGAAGGAGGTTCCGTCCGGACCATTCCAGGCCAGACCGGCTATGCGGTCTGCCGTCAGCGGGATCAATGTCTCCCGCCCCGCCTGCTCCTCCTCGGCTGTGGCCTTGCGCACGGCCGCGTAAATGCAGCCCAGCAGGACTACGATCACGCATCCGATGAGGAGCCGGATGGCGCTGTTCTTATTTGTCATCTGCGTCTCCTCCTCACGAAAATGAAGGCACCCGCCGCGATCACCGCCAAGGGCCGACCCGCCATGAGCAGGTTCCCAATGGCAAGGACCTGAGCGCTGGAGAGAGAGATCATGGGCTCCTCCATGGACTTGGCCGGGATGGAAATCCGGTCCGTCTCGTCGGAGAGATAGGTGATGGCATTGGCGAAGAGCCGGTCATTGCCGGCCGGCAGGGCCAGCTCCGACTGGAGCACATCAGACAGAGCGTCCTCACTGAACGCGCACGGGGTCGTGAAATAGAGGAGCTTGGTCATGTTGTGGTCCCGGGCAAGCCGTTCCTCCTCATTTCCGTCGGCGATCTCCGCGTCGGGGTCACCGTAATCGCCCGCCGACAGGGAGTGCTCCACCAGGACCGCCAGCGGAAATGGACCGGGAATATCCGTGTCCTTCCGCGACAGGGTGGTCTCGGCGTCGGAGGCCGAGTAGGAGTCGGCTGTACTCTGGAGCAGCGTGGTGACCGTATAGGCCTCCTCCTCAGGCTCCTCGACCCAGAGGCCCTGGGCAAAGCTGTACACCAGGTTCAGCTCGGCCACGCCCTCCGTGACGGCAGAGCTGCCGTTGACCTGGGGCATGAGCAGGTAGCCCAGCTGGGTGTAGGCGGCGGGGTCCTCCTCGACCACCAGCCCGTCCACCCGGCTCACTCGGTAGGCGGCCATGATTTTGTCAAAGTTCGGTGTATCGGCCGTCAAAATGGTGCAGAGCAGAGCGTCTCCGCCTTCCGCCAGGTAATTGATCACCTTTTTGACCTCATCCTCCGTGAAATCGGCGGAGGGCGTGAAGCAGATCAGGGCGTCGCAGTCCTCCGGGATATCGGTGTTCAGAAGGTTGAGGGGCAGGAGCTCGATGTTGGCCTTCTCGATGGCGCCGGTCATGGCCGCACTCATCTCCAGCTCGCCGTGGCCGGTGGTATAGTACATGACCGGATGGGAATCCCCGGTGACGTAGGCGATGGCAGAGGTGATCTGCCCTTCCCCGTCAAAGCCGGAGGCATAAGCGTAATACGTATTCGCATACGTATACATATACATATTGTCGCTGGCGACCACGCGCTGCTTATCGCCGCAGACTGCCACCACGCTGCCCGGCGCCACTTCCCCGATGCCGAACCGCTCCGCGTAGGCGGGGGAAGCCACCAGATCGATTTTCCGGACATGGAGCCGGTCGGAGGCGGCCGCATAAGTGTCCAGAAGCCTGTCCACCGCATCGTCCCTGCCGTCGGACTGGTAGATATAGTAGAGATCCACGTCCTCCGCAAGTCCCGCCAGGACAGCTTTCGTCTCCTCCCCGATGCTGAAGAGCCTCATGGTGGAGACATCAAAAGTCGTATAGCGCGCGGGCAGGGCGCCCACGATCAGGTTGACGAGGATAGCGCCGGCAATGATGAGGGCCGTAACTGCCAGGGCGTAAGAGCCGCCGGCCAGGGTCCGCCGGCCTGCCGCCTTCTTCTCGGGAGTGGTTTCATTTCTCATCACACCCACCCCCTTACATGAGCTGCCGTCTTCTGACGGACAGCATGGTCAGCGCCAGTCCGGAGACGGCGACCGAGAGAAAATAGACATAGTTGCCGATGGCCAATGAGCCCTGGTAGAAGTCGATGGTGCGGCTGTAGAAGTCCAGACCACCCAGGATCCACTCGATCTTGCCCGTGAACCACTCGTCGTTCACCATGAAGAGAGCGAAGCAGGCGATGGCCCCCGCCGCCGTGACCAGGATGGACACGTAATAAAAACCAGTCATCAGGTAGACCAGAATGCCGAGCAAGGCGCTGAATCCCACGAAGAAAACCAGGGATGCCAGGCCACCGCCACTGAACAGACTGTATACGTTGTGGATCATCTGGGTGGCGAAGACGAAAAGGATGCTGCCGATGGCGGCGAGGATCACATTTTCCGTGAGTGTGGACAGGAGCATGCCGATGGCCAGGTAGGCGCAGCCCTCCAGGTAGAAGGCCAGGAGGGAGGCATAGTCGATGAGGAAGGGCCCCTGCCCGAAATGGGCGATGATCAGCGGATAGAGGGCCATGACAAGGACCGGAAGGGCGAAAACGATGACCAGAGCCAGATACTTGCCGAGCACGATATCGAGGAGCGTCACCGGCGCCGTAAAGAGCAGCTGGTCCGTCTTCTGTCTCCGCTCCTCCGCGAATACACGCATGGAGAGCACCGGCACCACGATATAGAAGATGATACCACTGTTGCTGATCGCGTAGGCAAAGGTCGCGTACCCGTTGTGGAGATTGATGTAGCGGAACATGAGCCCCGCGACGAAGAGCATGACAGCCGCCGCGACCGGTCCGGTCAGCGAGACGGCATAGCTGTGGAGTTCGCGTCTCAATATGGCGGTCATTGGCTGCCTCCTTCCTCGTCGGTCTCATCGGTCAGGCTCAGGAAGAGCTCCTCCAGGCTGGCCCGGGCAACTTCGACGGAAAAGTAATCGCAGCCCTCTTCCTGCAGGGCTTTGGTGATCAGCCGGCGTGGGTCGGTGCCCTCCTCCCCGCCGGACGCCCGCATGGTGAGCACGCAGCGCAGAAGGCCATCCTCAGCGGGTGAGAACCGGATCTCGCCGAGCCCTGCCAGGGCCTTCCTGAGAGCCTTCTCCTCCTCCGGGGAGAGGATGGTGACGGTGGTCACCGCCTCCCGGCTCTCCGCAATGCTCTCCGGCGTGCCGCAGGCGGCCAGTCTGCCCTCGGACATGATGAGGACGGTGTCGCAGATCTCAGAGACCTCAGAGAGAATGTGGGAACTCAAAATCACAGTATGCTTCTTTCCAAGCTTTTTGATCAGGGACCGGATCTCGATGATCTGTCTGGGATCCAGGCCCACCGTGGGCTCGTCAAGGATCAATGTCTCCGGATCCCCCAGAAGGGCCTGGGCGAAGCCGGTCCTCTGGCGGTAGCCCTTGGAGAGGTTGCGGATCAGCCGGTCCTCCACCTCGGAGAGGGCAAGCTCCTCCACCACGGCTGCGACGGAGGATTTTATTTCCCGGCGGGGCACCTTCTTGAGGCGCGCCGCGAAGGTCAGGTACTCCCGCACCGTCATATCCGGGTAGAGGGGCGGCACCTCGGGCAGGTAGCCGATGGTCCGCTTGGCCGCCTCCGGCTCCGTGAGGATGCTGTGCCCGTTCACGATCACATCCCCGGCGGACGGGGCCAGATACCCCGTCATCATATTCATGGTCGTGGATTTACCGGCGCCGTTGGGGCCCAGAAAGCCGTAGACCTGCCCCTCCTCGACGGTGAAGGACAGGTCGTCGACCGCCAGGTGGCTGCCGTAAAGTTTCGTCAGATGCTTAACTTCTATCAAATGAATACCTCCGCCGCGGAACGGCTTCCGAAACTCCCTCCGGACAGCCCGAAGTGCTTCAGGCTGCCGGGCGGATGCTCCGCCCCGCATGCATTATTCCGGCCCTGGTCCTGTCCTGCAGACAGGGAGGGCTTCATCCCCTCGCGGGGACCTCCCGTTTCAGGGAATGAGCCATAGGTAAAAAGAGACGAACGCGGAGGTAAACACCACGTTCGTCTCTCCATTGCCTTATTGTAATTCAAATGCCCCCTCCGGGCAACCTTTTCTTACCCGGCAGTTCGGGCCTGGGCCGCAGGATTTACAGCCGGGAGGCGCGCATAGAGCCTCCTGCCGCTCCCATGGGCGGGAGCATGGCGAGTCGCCGGTCCCTCATTTCGGAAAAGGTGGCGTTAGCTTCCTGCCGCTCCCATTACGTGGAGCATGGCATCAGCCGTCTGCGCCGAGATTCCGGGAATCAGTCCCCGAAGATCTGCTCCATCTCGTCCTGGCAGACGATCCTGGTACCCAGCTTCACGAGGACTTCCTTGGCCTTGGCCATGTTGTCCAGCTTCAGGATCATGTAGGCCTTGTCTTCCTTTCTGGAGAGGAAGGCGTAGGAGTACTCCAGGTTCACGTTCTCATCGCCGAGGGCAGTCAGCAGGCCTACCAGCGCACCGGGCTTGTCATCAATCTCAATGGTAAGCACCTTGGTGACCTGGCAGACATACCCCTCGTCCTTCAGCGTGGTCATGGTCGTAAAGGTGTCGTCGACGATGATCCGGAGGATGCCGAAGTCCATGGCATCCGCCAGGCACATGGCCCTCATGTCGATGTTATGCTTCTCGAGGACCTTGCAGAAAGCAGCCAGGGCGCCGGGTCTATTTTCAAGAAAGACGGAAATCTGCTTGGTTGTCATGGTAATTTCCTCCTTTATTAAATATATACACTACCCGCGCAGGAGCCATATGGCCTCCGACGCGGACTACGTTCAGGAAGATCAGCCCTTGTAGAGGTTCCGCTTGTCGATGACGCGGACCGCCTTGCCCTCGGAGCGGACGATGGACTTGGGCTGGACCAGTCTCACCACTGCGTAGATGCCCAGCATGGACTTGAGATCGCCGACCAGCTTCTTCTCGCGGGCCTTGATCTCGCTCATCTCGTCGGAGAACATCTCCGGGGTCATCTCCACCAGGACCTCTATGCTGTCGGAGTTCTTCTGGCGGTCGACGATGATCTGGTAGTTGGCGGCATAGCCGTTGTTGAGGAGGACAGTCTCGATCTGGCTCGGGAAGACGTTGACGCCCTTTACAATCAACATGTCGTCGGATCTTCCCAGCGGCTTGGTCATCTTGACGAAGGTGCGGCCGCAGGCGCACTTCTCCCGACTCAGGATACAGATATCTTTAGTGCGGTAGCGGATCAGCGGGAAAGCTTCCTTGGAGAAGGAGGTGAAGACCAGCTCGCCCTTGGAGCCCTCAGGCAGGACCTCACCTGTCTTCGGGTCGATGACCTCAGCGATAAAATAGTCTTCGTTGATGTGCATGCCGCTCTGGGCCTCGCACTCGAATGCCACGCCGGGACCGGAAATCTCGGTCAGACCGTAGATGTCGTATGCCTTAATGCCAAGGGCCTGCTCGATATCGTGGCGCATTTCCTCTGTCCATGCCTCGGCGCCGAAGATGCCGGCCTTAAGATGGATTTTGTCAATGAGACCGCGCTCATGGATGGATTCGGCCAGGTAGGCCGCGTAGGAGGGGGTGCAGCAGAGTATGGTGGAACCCAGATCCGTCATGAACTGGATCTGTCTGTCGGTATTGCCGGAGGACATGGGCAGGGTCAGGGAGCCCAGCCTGTGGGAACCGCCGTGGAGACCGGCGCCGCCGGTGAAAAGGCCGTATCCGTAAGAGACGTGCACAACATCTTCCTTGGTGGCTCCTGCCGCAACCAGGGCTCTGGCGCAGCATTCCTCCCAGAGATCTACGTCGTTCTGGGTGTAAAAAGCGACCACGCGCCTGCCCGTGGTACCAGAGGTGGACTGAATGCGCACACACTTGTCGAGGGGCTCTGCCATAAGCCCGTACGGGTAAGCATCGCGAAGATCATCCTTGGTCAGGAAGGGAAGCTTCTGGAGATCCTCCAGACTCTTGATATCGTCCGGTGTGACGCCTTTCGCTTCCATCTTTTTGCGGTAGTAGGGAACATTGTTCCATACCTTGTTCACGGCCTTGATCAGGCCTTCCGTCTGCCAGGCGAGGATCTGCTCCCGGGAAGCAGTCTCCCGTTCAGGTGAAAAATAGTTACCCATTGCATGTACTCCTTTAATTATAAATCTCTGTTCTTCAGGCCGCAATGAGGCTCCTGAAAAACAAAGAAAATTTTATCACACTAAAGCGTTAGTGTACAGTGGCAAATTGACAGTTTTTTACTTTTTGCGTCTGTCACAGGCTTCGGGGGGCCGAAAATGGGAATCAGGGACGGTTCCTTTTCCCATTTTTCTTCAAAAAATGGGAAAAGGAACCGTCCCTGATTCCCATTTTCGCACTCAAATATTTTGCCCGCATACCTCCCTCAGGCAGCAGCGTTCGCAGTAAGGCCTGGTCCGCGCGGTGCAGACGGCGCGGCCGTGAAGCACCAGACGGTGACAGAAGTTATTGCCCTCCTCGGGGGGAATGATCTTCCACAAGGCCATCTCCACCCTCTTCGGGTCCTTTATGCCATCCACCAGGCCGATCCGGTTGGTCAGGCGGATGCAGTGGGTATCCGTCACGATGGCCGGCTTCCCGAAGACGTCGCCCATGATGAGGTTGGCGCTCTTGCGCCCCACGCCCGGAAGCTTTAAGAGGGTGTCGAAGTCGTCCGGCACCTGGTCCTGGTACTCGGTATGAAGGATCCGCATGCAGGCGCTGATATCCCTGG
>CAMONF010000323.1 GCA_946620335.1 uncultured Clostridia bacterium | reverse complement strand
GCCCTCATCGGCAACATTCTGGACATTTTCGCGGAAAATGAACACATAGGCCTTCTGGTCCCGCCGCTTCCCAACTACGGCGCCTGGTTCGAGACCATCGGCGATGGCTGGGCAGGCCGCTACGAGGACCTCATGGCCCTGAAGAAAAAGCTGGGCATGACCTTCCCCATTCTGAGGGGACCGGACCAGCCGGTTTACCCCTTCGGCGGCAGCTTCTGGTGCCGGACCAAGGTCCTCAGAAAGGCCGCGGAAGCTCTGCGGAAGGCGGGAGCGGACGACATGCTCGCCCGGATCGCCCTCCCGTACCTGGCCCAGCAGGCCCTCTTTATGACCGGTACGGTCTGCGGAAGCGGCTATGCAGCCGTCCTCGCCACCAACTACGACTGGCAGATGCGGACCAACAACCGTGTGGTCTTCGACCGCTTTGGCCCGGATTTCTACTATGCTGAGCTCGACAAGATCAGCGGAAAGGCACCCTGATGGCAGAAATCAAGGAAGAATATATCGGCAAGGTCCGCCTCAACTACAAGTGGTATAAGGGCAAGGACCTTTACAGCGACGGCGACGAGGTGGAGGACCGACTCCTCGCCATCGTGACCAATGAGACCGGCTGGGAATACTGCCACAAGGACATGAACGAGTGGCCCGTCCTCTACCACCTGAGCCGGCAGCGGGAGAATATCTGCCTGCCCATGGACCTGCGCCCTGAGGACGAGGTCCTGGAGATCGGCGCCGGCATGGGCGCCGTGACCGGCGGCGTGGCCCCCTACGTGAAAAAAGTGGACTGCATCGAGCTCTCAAAGCGTCGGTCCCTCATCAACGCCACGCGCCACAGGAACATGGACAACATCGAGATCATCGTCGGCAACTTCCAGGACATCGAGATCGAGAAGAAATACGACGTGGTCACCCTGATCGGCGTTCTGGAGTACGCCTGCTACTATATCGACTCTGACCGGCCCTATGCGGACTTCCTGGAAAAGGTCTTCAGCGTCTTAAAGCCCGGCGGGCGGATCTATGTGGCCATCGAGAACAAGCTGGGCATGAAATACTTTAGCGGCAGCCACGAGGACCACCTCTCCGAGCCCTTCGTGGGCATCGAGGGCTACCGCCCCGGCGACCACGTGAGGACCTTCACAAGGTCCGAGCTGAAGGACATGCTGGCAGCGGCCGGCTTCGGGGACGTCTACTTCTATTACCCGTTCCCGGACTACAAGCTGCCTGTTGTCATTTACAGCGACGACAACATCAAGGACGCGGAGATCGATTATCCCGAGAACGCCAACTACGACCTGGACGTCCTCTCCCTCTTCTCCCAGAACAAGGCCTTCGCAGGGCTCAAAGGGACCGAGGAGCGGGCGGCCTTCGCCAACTCCTTCCTCATCGAGGCGGTAAAGGAGGCGGAATGAGAAAGCTATATATCAAGTGCTCCGACGAGCGGAGCCGTTTCTACAGCATCATCACCACCATCGCCCGGACGGAGAACGGCCTCACGGTCTTCAAGGAGGCCTGCTACCCTGAGGGAAATGAACACCTCGCCCGGGTCGCCTCCTACGGACCGCTCCTTGAGGAGACCTACGCACCGGTCAAGGCCTGCCCGGCCGATTTCGACGGCCGCCGGCTGACATTTAAGTACCTGACCGGGGAATCTCTGGAGAAGAGGATGCGGAAGGCGGCGGCAGCGGGGGACGCCGGCGCGGTCGGCGACCTGCTCCTTGCCCAGAAGGCGATCCTGACGTCCTCGAAGGACAACGAGACGGTCTTCACCGCCTCAACGGTCTTTGAGACCTGGTTCGGGGACGGCAAGGCCTACGAGGGCAGCCGCGGTTTTAAGCGGTCCAACTTCGACGCCACGGCCGCCAACATCATCTTCGAGGAGGACGGTGTTTATTTCATCGACTACGAGTGGGTCATGGATTTCGCCATGCCTGCAGAACTGGTGCTCTATCACTGCGTGAGGGACGCCTGGTACCATATCCCGGAGCTGGAGGACCTCCTGCCCCTGGCGGCCGCCATGCGGCTCCTGGGCGTGAAGACGGATCTCCATGTGCTCCAGCGGAGCTACGAGCATTTTTACAACTATGTGATCACCGACCCGGGCGGGCTCAGCTTCGCGGCCGCGAAGCGCTCAGCCCTGAAGGCCCACACGGACTTGGCGGAGCTGAAAAGGCCCCGCATCCCCTCGGCAGGGGAGGGCGGTACAGCCGCGGAAATGTGGCGTGACTGCAGCGAAGCCGTCGCCGTGCTCCAGGGCCGGATCGGCCGCCTGAAGGCGGAGCTCGCCGAAGAGAAGCGGAAATACGCCGAGCTGGACGACGCCTGGTTCCGCCGCTGGGACGAGGTCCGGGCGGAAGCTGCCCTGAACAAGGCCCAGTTCGACGACCGTTACGCCCACTACATGGAGGCCTATAAGGCCATGGAGGCAGACAGGGATACCTGGAAGGGCATGTACGAGGACGTGACCGGGTCCAGGTCCTTCAAGGCCATGCAGAAGGTCAAAGGTGTCATCGGGAAAAAATGACGGAGTGTGTCGTCATTTTGAGATACATACGGGCGGCTGCGGAGAGACGTATCTGTACAGGACACTTCCAAGGCAGGTGATGCCCTCTTCTGAGGCGGAAACAGTCCGTGATGACCGCATTCCCTTAAAAAAAACAGATCCGGCTGCGCAGGGCGCGGCCGATGGAGAAGCTATGAGTGAAGAATTCAACTACCAAGAGGAGTATGAGAAGGTAAAGGAGGAGCTGGAGACCCTCAAGGCCCGGTACTTCAAGGCCAGGGAGGAAGGCATGCGCCGCGGCAGCTACGCGGCCCTTCTGTCCGGAAACAAGGCCATGATGCTCTACCGGAAGCTTCAGGGCAAGGCCGGCCACGGAGATCCCTTCGCCCGCCTCCGCCCCCAGCTTTCCCGGGCCGAGGCCGGTATTCTCTTCAACATCGACAACTGCTATTACAAAAATGACAACCTGGTCCTGCGCGGCTGGAGCTACGACCAGTGCGGCCTCCTGCCCCAGATCGTGATCCGGGACCGGAGCCGGATGCTGACCTTCGACGTCCAGCGCTACCCCAGGGCCGACGTGAACGACCTTCTGGGCATCAACGGGGAGTTCCTGTCGGGTTATTCCATCCGTCTGCCCCTCAGCCAGATCCGCCATCCGGTCATCACCTTCGAGCTGGAGAACGAGCTGGGCTACGTGGCCCAGGAGTTCGACGTGATCCTCGACGCCAAAAAGCGGGAGGCCTACATCCGGGAGAACGCCGTGCCCACCTACGCCATCGACAGCGCGGGCTACGACGACTGGATCCACGACAACGTGGTGACGGAAGCCAGGCTCAGGGAGGAGGCCGCCGAGACCTTCCCCTATATGCCCAAGATCTCCATCGTCATCCCTCTTTTCAACACGCCGGAGCGTTTCCTCGACGAGCTCATGGAGGGCCTTCTGGGCCAGTCCTACGCCAACATCGAGATCTGCCTGGCCGACGGCTCCACGAAGGATGAGACAGAAGCCCTTGTGAGGGAGCGGTATCTGTCCGACGCCCGGGTCGTCTACCGCCGCCTTGAGAAAAATGAAGGCATTTCCGGCAACACCAACCAGGCCATCAGGATGGCCACCGGCGATTTCATCATGCTCTGCGACCACGACGACACCGTCGAGAAGGACGCCTGCTACGAGATCGTGAAGGCCATCAACGAAGATCCCGAGACGGACGCGGTGTACACCGACGAAGACAAGATCATGTACACCTCGGGCGTCTACTACAGCCCCAACTTCAAGCCCGACTACAACCCGGACCTTCTTTGCTCCAACAACTATATCACGCATATTTTCTGCGTGAGGAGGAGCGTCGTGGAAGAGGTCGGCGGGCCGGAGGGTATCTTCGAGCGGAGTGACTTCGATGGGGCCCAGGACCATGATTTCATTTTCCGGTGCCTGGAGAAGTCCAGGAAGGTGGCCCACGTGGCCAAGTTCCTCTACCACTGGCGGGCCCACGAGACCTCGACTGCGGGCAATCCCGAGAGCAAGATGTACGCCTACGAGAACGGCCGGAAGGCTGTCCAGGCCCACTACGACCGGATGGGCATCCACGCCAGGGCCTACCTGGCGGAGGACATCGGAAGCTTCCGGACCGAGTACGAGATCCAGGGCGAGCCGCTGGTGTCCATCATCATCCCCAATAAGGATCACAGGGATGATCTGGCCAGATGCGTTACATCCATCTTGGAAAAGGAGACCTATCCTTCCTACGAGATAGTCATAGTCGAGAACAACAGCGAGCAGCCGGAGATATTCGATTATTACGACAGGATTACGACCGACACGAGAGTCAGAGTCGTCAACTATCAGGGAGAGTTCAACTTTTCGGCTGTTATCAATTACGGAGCAAG
>CAMONF010000322.1 GCA_946620335.1 uncultured Clostridia bacterium | reverse complement strand
TGCATTATTCTCTGCAGACAGGGATTCTCAGGCCGCCCTCTTCCCGGAAGCGTTGACGATCACAATGCCCGCGCTGACCAGCAGAAGGGCAGCAAGACCTGTCAGGGAGAATTTTTCCAGGAACCCTTCTTCGGAATCAAGGCCTTTTTGGCCAGGACCGACCCGAAGATGATCGTCATGGAGCCCGCGATCACGAACCGGGTGCCCGCCAGCATGATCCGGGAGGCCGTCTCATCCGGCCCGATCTGAAAGAGCTCATAGGCGATCTTGATGGCCGGCGAAGCGCTGCCCCAGAGCACGCAGCAGAAAACGGCTGTGAGCAGGGTCACCGGGAACCAGGCCCAGATGGATTGTGCTTTATTTGACGAAAGATTGCTTGTCTGCATTTGCTGACCTCTTTTCGATAGATTGGTCTGCCCCGTGACCGGACGGGCAGACTTTGCCTATCTTACTTCCTAAAAGCCTTTTAGGCAATCGTAAAAACAGATGATAACAGGTAAAAAATGAACACACGCAAAAAAACAGCCATCAGACCTGAATCTGATGGCTGTTCGTCTTTTCAGTATGTCGGAAAATCCGTTGACAGGCCGTAGCCGAATCAATAATTGCTGTCGCTGTAGACAGTGGTGGAATCTTCCTGAGCGGCTCTCTCCTGCTCAAGCTGCTTCATGGAAAGAGAAATCTTGTGGTCGGCAGCGTTGAAATCAACGACGCGGGCCTCGATCTCCTGACCGATCTTGAGGATGTCAGAGGGCTTCTCCACGTGGTTGCGGGAGATCTGGGAGACATGGAGCAGAGCGTCCACGCCCGGGAGCAGCTCGACGAAAGCGCCGAAGTCTGTCATACGGGCGACACGGCCGGTGACGACAGAGCCGATACCGAACTCGTTCTCAGCCTTGATCCAGGGATTCTCCTCCGGGAACTTGCGGGAGAGGGCAATCTTCTCGCCGCGGATGTCCTTGATGAGGACAGTGACTTCATCACCGACATGGAAAATCTTCTTGGGATTCTCCACGCGGCCCCAGCTCATCTCGGAGATGTGGAGCAGGCCGTCAGCGCCGCCGAGATCGATGAAAGCACCGAAATCTGTGACGTTCTTCACGACACCGTCGACAACATCACCCGGCTGGATGCGGGCAAAGAGAGCCTCGGCAGCAGCCTTCTTGCGCTCGATGAGGAGCTGGCGGCGGTCGCCGATGATCCTTCTTCTGCGGGGATTGAACTCGGAGATGACGAACTCGATCTCCTGATCGGCATACTTGCCGAGATCCTTCTCATAGGAATCAGAAACAAGGCTGGCCGGGATGAAGACGCGGGTGTCTTCCACGGTGACAGTGAGGCCGCCCTTGAGGACCTGGGAAACCTTGGCAGTGAGGACTTCTCTGTTGTTGAAAGCCTCTTCAAGTCTCTTGTTGCCCTTCTCGGCAGCGAGACGCTTGTAGGTGAGGATGGTCTGGCCTTCTCCGTCGTTGACCTTCAGCACCTTGACCTCAAGCTTGTCGCCGATGTTGAGCACGGCGGTCATATCCTTGCAATCGTTGCTGTACTCTTCCCTTGTGAGCACGCCGTCACCCTTGCAGCCGATGTTGAGGTAGGCGACCTCCGGCTTGAGGGCGATGATCGTACCTTCTACGATCTCTCCATTCCTGATAGTTTTGAAGCTCTCATCGAGCATCTGCTCAAAGCTTACTTCTTCTGACATGTGTTGAAACCTCCATGATAATATTATTTGGGGTTGAAGCCCCCGCAGTAATACCTACACAACTATCGGATTGGATAACGACGGCTACCAGATCATCAAGTTTCTGAATGTAGTAAGTATTGTTACACTGGCTCCTGCAGATATCGTAGAGCTTCTGCGTGTTGGAGGAATGCTTCCCTCCGATCACGATCATCACGTCCGATTCCCGGGCCAGTTCGAACGACTCTGCCTGTCGTTCTTTTGTTGCGTTACATATGGTATTAGTAACTATTACACTATAACCTTTTTTACCCACGATTTCAACAATTTTATTAAAGTTTTCTAAATTAAACGTGGTTTGGGACACGACCCATAGGCGTTCTTCCGGTGAAAATGAAACCCTTTCTGCTTCCTCCGCCGATGCAATGACCGTGCAGGGCCCCTGGGCCCAGCCTCGGATGCCCCGGACCTCGGGATGGTCTGCATTTCCCACGATGACGATGTGATAGCCTTCCCGGCTCTTCTCGTCAACGATGCTGTGGATTTTGGAGACGAAGGGGCAGGTCGCGTCGACCACCCGGCAGCCGAGGCCCCGGACACGCTCCACCATCTCCCGGGAAACGCCGTGGGACCGCAGGATCACCGTATCCCCCGGTCCCGGCTTCTCACCCGTCTCCTCACAGAAAAGGTCGTCGTCAATAATGCGGACGCCGCGCCCCCGCAGGTCATCCACCACCTGCTCGTTGTGGATGATGGGTCCCATGGTGTAGACCCGGCCGGGGTTGGAGGCCGCTTCGTCATAGACCAGCTTCACCGCCCGCTTCACGCCGAAGCAGAAGCCGGCGCTCTTCGCTACCCTGACTTCCATAGGCTGCTCCCCCTCAGGCGCCTGCCTTGCGCGCCAGGTCAAGTATGGTCTCGGTGACCTCGTCGATGGTCATGTCTGAGGAATCCACCAGCACAGCGTCCTCCGCCTGACGAAGGGGCGAGATCTCCCGCTCCATTTCCTGCTTGTCCCGCCTTATGATGGCCGCCTCGGTCTCCTCCAGCGTGGGCGCCGGCTGGCCGGCGGCCTCCGCTTTGGCAACGTCCTCTTTATAGCGCCGGAGGGCTCTGGTCCTGGCGGAAGCCGTCAGGAAGACCTTGACCTCGGCATCCGGTAGGACCACGGTCCCGATGTCCCGGCCGTCCATGACCACGTCCTCTTTTTTGGCCAGGGCCTGCTGGAGAAGGACCAGTTTCCGCCGGACCGCGCCGTTGGCGGAGGAGAGGGAAGCCATGGCGCTGACCTCCTCGGTCCGGATCAGGTCCGTCACATCCTCCCCGTTCAGCAGGACATGCTGGCTTCCGTCGCGGTAGGCGATGGTGACGTCCGTCCGGTCAGCTACCGCCTCCACGGCGGCTGCGTCCGACACGTCCGCGCCGTTCCTCAGAATATTGAGGGCCATGGCCCTGTACATGGCGCCTGTGTCCACATAAATGTAACCCAGAGCGCCCGCCACCCTTTTGGCAATGGTGCTCTTGCCGGCACCGGCCGGCCCGTCAATGGCTATGTTCATTGTTCATGCCTCCTAATTGCGTTCATTTTCTTCAGCCGTCCCGGCAGCTTCGCCGGTCTGTGTACTGCTAAGGCTCACGCCTCCTCTTTGGCCAGAATGGCCTCCGCGCAGACGGCAGCCGTGGACCAGGCGATCTGCAGGTTGAAGCCGCCGGTCACGGCATCCAGGTCCAGGACCTCGCCTATGAAATAGAGGTCTCCGACCTTTTTCGATTCCATGGTGGCAGGCGCCACCTCCTTCACCGAGACGCCGCCCTGCGTCACGACCGCTTCATTGTAAGGCCGTAGGGACGTGAGGGTGAGCGGCATATGCTTGGTCACCCGCACCAGGGCCTCACGCTCCTTTTTGGAGACGTCGTGGACCTTTTTTTCTCCGTCCACGCCCGCAAGGGCCGGAATGACGGGAATCATTTTGGCCGGATAGAGTTCGCCCAGAACGTTCCGCAGGGTCTTGTTCTTATTTTCCTCGAAAATGCGGACCAGCCGCGCGTCCAAGGTCTCCTCCGTGACCGCCGGCTTCAGGTCGATCCAGGTCGAGAGGGGCTTTTCGCCTATCAAGCCGCCCACCCTCGCGCTGGCCGTCAGGACCAGCGGGCCGGTGATGCCGTAGTGGGTAAAGAGCATCTCGCCGAACTCGGAGTAGACTTCCTTCTTCCCGCTCTTAATGTGGAGGGCGACGTTCTTCAGGGAAAGGCCCTGAAGCTCCTTGCAGTACTCCTCCGCACACACCAAAGATACCAGGGAGGGTCTCGTCGCCGTCACCTTAAGCCCCGCCTCCCGCGCGAACCGATAGCCGTCGCCCGTGGAGCCGGTGGAGGGATAGGAAAGGCCGCCGGTCGCCACGATGACCGCGTCAGCCCGGACTTCTCTCTCTCTGCCGTCCGCCAGGACCTTCACGCCCGCAGCCCGGCCCTCCTCAAGGATCAGGTCTTTCACCTCAGCGTTCAGAACGCCCTCCACACGGTTCTTCTTCAGCTGGCGGCGGAACATATCCAGCACGTCGGCGGACTTGTCCGAGGCCGGAAAGGCCCTTCTGCCCCGCTCCACCTTGGTCCGAAGGCCCCAGGATTCAAAGAGGGCGATCACGCCCTGGGGATCCAGGGTATCCAGCGCGCTGTACATAAAGCGCGGATTGGAGACCATGGCGGCCAGGAATTCGTCCCGGCTGCAGTCGTTGGTGAAGTTGCAGCGGCCCTTGCCGGTAATGTAGAGCTTTTTGCCGAGGCGCTCATTTTTCTCGTAGATGGTGACGCGCTGTCCCTTCATGCCAAGAAGGACGCCGGCCATCATGCCGGCGGCGCCGGCCCCGATGATCACGATATCTTTCAACTCTTGTCCTCTCAGTTTCACCGATGGTTGTTGGTGTAGGCAAACAGAAGCGCTGCCGCGGAAATGACAACAATGCCCAAAATGGCGCTGCCGACCGTACTCATAAAGTATCCTCCCTTTCAGGAATTGATCCCTTGTCTTGTTTCAGGGTAAACAGCAGCGCCAGTCGATTGCTCGGCTGGCGCATGATTTCTGTCTGCAGGGCACTTTCCTGACGGTCGCGCCAGGGAACTGCCTTTATTTCCCTATTATACCGGGTAAGCCTTGTTGTCAGCGTCAGCGGACTTGGCGTCCACGCCGGTCTGCTGGGCGTCGCGGTACTTGAAGAAGTCCATGGCGACCTCCGGGAAGAGGGCGTAGGTCAGGACATCCTCGTCCATCTGCTTGTAGGAAGCAATGGCCTTCTCGTACTCATCCAGCTTCGGCTCGAGCATGTCGGCCGGACGGCAGGTGATGGGCTTCTCGTCGCCGATGACCTTCTTCTGGATCTCCGGATCGAAGGGCTTGGTGGACTTGCCGTAGCGGCCCAGGAACATGTCCTTGGTCTCCTTCGGGACGACCTTGTAGCGCTCGCCGGTGACGACGTTCATAACGGCCTGGGTACCGACAATCTGGGAGGACGGGGTGACCAGAGGCGGCTCGCCCATGTCCTTGCGGACGCGCGGAACTTCCTCGAGCACGTCGTAGAACTTGTCCTCGGCCTTGAAGTTGGCCAGCTGGCTGGTCAGGTTGGAGAGCATGCCGCCCGGGACCTGGTACTGGAGGGTCTTGATGTTGACGCCCATGTTCTTGGGATTCATAAGGCCGTTGGCCAGGTACTTCTCGCGGATGGGTCTGAAGTAGTCGGCGATCTCAGCCAGCTTCTTGAGGTCCAGACCGGTATCGTACTCGGTGCCCTTGAAGGCTTCGACCATAACTTCGGTGGCCGGCTGGGAGGTGCCCAGGGCGAAGGGAGAGATGGCGCAGTCAATGATGTCAGCGCCGGCCTCGACAGCCTTCATGTAGGTCATGGAAGCGACGCCGGAGGTGTAGTGGGTGTGCATCTCGATGGGAAGGGAGGAGCCTTCCTTGAGGGCAGTCACCAGCTCGCTGGCAGCCTTGGGTACCAGAAGGCCGGCCATATCCTTGATGCAGATGGAGTCAGCGCCCATCTCCTCGATCTCGCGGGCGATGTTCTTCCAGTAGTCAAGGGTGTAGGCGTCGCCCAGGGTGTAGGAAAGGGCGATCTGGGCCTCAGCGCCTTCCTTCTTGGCGGCGTCGACAGCCGTCTTCAGGTTGCGCAGGTCGTTCAGGCAGTCAAAGATACGGATGATGTCAATGCCGTTGGCCACGGACTTCTGAACGAAGTACTCGACGACGTCATCCGGATAGGGCTTGTAGCCGAGGATGTTCTGGCCGCGGAAGAGCATCTGGAGCTTGGTCTTCTTGAAGCCGTCACGGAACTTGCGAAGGCGGATCCACGGATCCTCCTTGAGGAAACGGAGCGCAGCGTCAAAGGTGGCGCCGCCCCAGCACTCTACGGCACGGTAGCCGATCTCGTCCAGCATGGGGACGGCCGGCAGCATCTCGTCTGTCGTCATTCTGGTGGCGATCAGACTCTGATGGGCGTCACGGAGAATGGTCTCTGTGATCTGAACAGGTTTTTTAACAACTTCTGCCATTTTATAACCTCCAAAGGTGAGGCGCGGGCCCAAGGCCCGTACGCCTCGTAACGTTAGTCTAAATCAGATTCCGAAGATAGCCATGAAGGTACCGGCGGCGACCGCAGTACCGATAACGCCGGCGACGTTGGGGCCCATGGCGTGCATCAGCAGGAAGTTGGTCGGGTCGTTCTGGGCGCCGACCTTCTGGGATACACGGGCGGCCATGGGCACGGCGGAGACGCCGGCCGAGCCGATCAGAGGATTGATCCTGCCATGGGTGATCTTGCAAAGAAGCTTGCCCAGCATGACGCCGCCGAAGGTGCCGCAGGCGAAGGCGACAAGGCCGAGGACGACGATCTTCAGGGTGTCGACATTCAGGAAGGCCTCGGCGGACGTGGTGGCGCCGACGGAGGTTCCCAGCAGGATGACGACGATATACATCAGAGCGTTGGAGGCGGTCTCTGTCAGCTGGTGAACGACGCCGCTCTCACGGAAGAGGTTACCAAGCATCAGCATACCGACCAGCGGCGCGGTCGTCGGCAGAATGAGGCAGACGACGATGGTGATGACGATGGGGAAGAGAATCTTCTCAAGCTTGGAGACAGAACGGAGCTGCTCCATCTTGATCTTTCTCTCCTCCTTGGTGGTGAAGAGGTTCATGATCGGCGGCTGGATGATGGGGACCAGGGACATATAGGAATATGCCGCGACCGCGATCGGGCCAAGAAGACGGGTCTGACCGAGCTTGGAGGCCAGGAAGATGGAGGTCGGGCCGTCGGCGCCGCCGATGATGGAGATGGCGGCAGCGGCACGGCCGTTGAAGCCAAGGGCGATGGCCAGGAAGTAGGCGATGTAAATACCGAACTGAGCGGCCGCGCCCATCAGGAAGGAGATGGGGTTGGCGATGAGGGGACCGAAGTCCGTCATGGCGCCGACGCCCATGAAGATGAGGGACGGAAGCAGCGACCACTCATCCAGCGTATAGAAGTAGTAGAGAAGACCGCCGATTCCGTTGGACATCTCGGAGGGTGCTGCGATAATATCCGGATAGATATTGACGAGCAGCATACCGAAGGCGATCGGTACCAGCAGAAGCGGCTCATAATCCTTAGCGATTGCCAAATACAGGAACACCAGAGCGACAACGATCATAAGATAGTTGCCCGGCGTCAGCGAGGTGAACGCCGTCTGCTGAACCAGATTTGACAGGGTTGATAAAATATCCATTTATCTTCCTCCGTTTAAAGAGCTCAGTTCAGAGTAGCCAGAAGATCACCGGACTCGACGGCATCGCCGGTAGCGACGTTGATGGAAGCGACAGTGCCGTTCTGCGGAGCGACGACCGGGATCTCCATCTTCATGGACTCAAGGATGATGACGGTGTCGCCGGCGGACAGGCTCTGGCCGACAGCGGCAGCGATCTTGAAGACCTTGCCCGGGACCTGTGCGGTAACTTCAATGCCGCCAGCAGCAGCGGGAGCGGCTGCCTTGGGAGCGGCTGCGGCCGGAGCCGGAGCAGCTGCCACCGGAGCCGGAGCGGCGGCCACCGGGGCCTGGCCAGCTGCGGTCTCTTCCACTGTCACGTTGTATGCGACGCCATTCACTGTGATTGTATAGTTTTTCATTTTCAATATCCTCCTGGATTATTCCGCGCGACTTGGGCGGAGTATGTATTACTTATTGTAGTGTCTTTGTGAATACGCGCCGTATCAGCGCCACTTGTTGGTCTTGGCTCTGCGGATGGAACGGACAACGAATCCCTCGGCGGGCTTGTCCTCCGCAGCGGCGATGGCGGCAGTAATGACCGCGATCAACTGGAGATCGTCCATGGGATCGGGCGCAGCTGCGACCGGAGCCGGAGCGGGCGCTGCCTTGACGGGAGCCGGCTTCTTCTCCTCTGCCGCTGCCTTCTTCTTGCTGGGCGGAATTGCTGCAGCATTGACAAAGCGGAAGCAGTAGATGATGAGGGCCAGCAGGATAAGGACCGCGAAAACGGTGGCCAGACCGATGATGGTGTTGCCGCCGGCCTCGGCCATCTTGTCGCCGAAGGTCTTGTTGGACTCATCCACGTAGTCGGCGATGGTGGTCTTGTAGGGCTGGCCGTTCTTGTCATAGAAGATGGTCATGGCCATCTGCTTGCCGTCCTCGCCGGTCATGATGATGCGGGATGTGTACTCGTACTCCTCACGCAGGGTCTCATCGACGACCGCTTCCACGCACTCTCCGTGGTTGTCCACGAAATACTTCCATCTGTTGCTGAAGTCGTTCATGAAGGGCAGGGAAACGAAGACATTCCCCGACTCAGCGTAGATCTGATACTGTTCAAAAGGAATTCCTGTGAGGACCGCCGCGAACTGATCCTGGGTGTAGGTCGCGATGCTCTCTAGGGTCGCTTCCCGGATTGCCTCCACGGCCTCACTCTCGATCTGGGAGGAGGTCTTCTCGCATCCCGTGAAGGCCATCATGCACATGACGACCGCCAGGAGCGGAATCAAAACTTTCCTGATATGTTTCATCTGTGCCGCCTTTCTTAGACCGTTCCGTGCTTTCTGTCAGGACGGTTCTCCCTCTTTGTGTAAAGCATCTCAAAAGCGCCGATGACATACTTTCTGGTGTCGGCATCTTCGATGATCGTGTCCACATAGCCTCTCTGAGCGGCGGAGGCAACATTGAGCTGAAGTGCCGCGAAAGCGTCCGCGTTCTCCTTCACGGAAGCGGCGTCGGCGGAAATGATCTTGGCAGCCGCCCTGGCGTCCATGGCGCCGATCTCAGCGTTCGGCCATGCGTAGACCATATCCGCGCCCATGGCCTTGGAGCCCATGATGGCGTAAGCGCTGCCGTAAGCCTTGCCCGTCACGACAGTGACCTTGGGAACGGTGGCGCTGGCGTAAGCATGGATCAGTCTGGCAGCGGCGGCCGGAAGGACGCGCTCGATCCTGGCCTTGCGGGCGAAGCCTGCCGGGCTGGCCAGTGTGAGGACCGGGATGGAGAAGCTGTCGCAGAAGGAAATGAAGTCAGCAGCCTTCTCCGCGCCGCAGCCGCAGATGACAGCGCCCTGGGCCTTGTTGGCCACGACGCCGACGGTGGAGCCGTTCAGGCGGATGAAGCCGGTGACGATGCCCGTGGCATGGTCCTTCTTGGTCTCGAAGAAGAGGCCGTTGTCGGCGATCTGCGCGATGACATCCTTGGCGCTCTCCACGGAGGCGATGGCGCCGCAGGTGCGGTTCAGGTCGTCGGTGCAGGCGATCTGCTCGCCCTCGTCCTCGTTGTTGGCCGGCAGATAGCCGAGAAGGTCACGGATAGAGGCGAAGACTTCTTCCTCGGTGCCTACCACGTCCACATTGCCGCTCTCAGCCTGGAAGTCAGCCTTGCGGTTGTCCATCTGCTCGACGGTGTTGCCCTCGATGGCATCCGGCGCGTTCACGAAGAGACAGGCCTTGTCAGCCATGAAGGTGAAGTCGGAAAGGGCAGGGATAAAGGCGAGACCGCCGCCGCAGTTGCCGATGACGGCTGCGATCTGCGGAACTACGCCGCTGTTCATGGACATGGCCCTGTAGATCTCGCCGAGACCGTTCAGGCTGTCCGTGGACTCCTCGAGACGGACGCCGCTGCAGTCAAGGATCCCGATGACGGGAGCGCCCATGCGGCGGGCCATCCTGAGGATATTGACGATCTTCCTGGCGTGCATCTCGCCGACGGACCCACCCATGACGGACGCGTCCTGGCTGTATACATACACCAGGCTTCCATCCACTGTCCCATAGCCGGTGACGACACCGTCCGAGGGAGCCTTGGCGGAAGAGAGATTAAAATCTGTGCTGCGGGCTGTCACCTGAGCGCCGATTTCTACGAAGCTGTTTGCGTCAAGCAGAGTGTTGATTCTCCTGCCTGCTGCACCTTGTGTATCACTCATCTTAACTCCTCCAATTGAATTATTATAGCAAACGGACATGCCCGGCCCGTCTTCCGCCCGGGAGGCTGCCCTGCCAGGTCAATTCCTGAAGAGCCTCCTTCCGCGCTTTCGCCGGAGTCCGGAATACATATTACTGCTCGCTAAAATCAAACGATTTCCATTCTATTCTACGATAAAAGCCTGCTTTTTACAACCGTATAGATTGGCTAAATTCCTGTCTCTGGCGTCCTCACTTTGAGCATTTTTACCTATATATGGTACTTTGCGGCTTCCCGCTTACACGAAAATGTACTCACTTCCCGAAATCTGCCTCCGTGTTATCGTAAACACGCATACATAAGACCGGCAGGGACATGCCCGCTTTCCGCGAGCAAATTCCCTGCCGGTCCAAATGCATAAATATATGGATGTATGATGTCGGTTGATACTGCGCAGCCTCCTCCGCCGTCCTCGGACATCTGCCTTCCGGCTTGACGCTGTGCCGCGAAGGAGCATTCCCCCGTCAGACCTCCACGCCGGTTGCTGCCGAAATCCGCCTTCCGGCTTGGCGCCATGGTCCGAAGGGGCACCCCCGTCAGACTTCCACGCTTACTCCTGCCTCGCTCTCGGCCTCGGACTTGAAATCCTCCACCATGACCGCGGATATTTCAGGCAGGTCCTCCTTGGAGGAGAGGCCGAACCTCCGCAGGAACTCCTCTGTGGTACCGAACAGCAGCGGACGGCCGGGCAGCTTGGCCCGCCCCAGCTCCTTGACCAGCCCGTATTCCAGGAGCCGGTTGACCGCGTGGTCGGAATTGACGCCTCGGATCCGCTCGATCTCTGCCTTTGTCACCGGCTGCCGGTAGGCAATCACCGAAAGAGTCTCCAGCATGACGTCCGTGAGGCGAGGCTTTCTGGGCTGGAGCTCATAGCGGATCAGCGCTCC
>CAMONF010000321.1 GCA_946620335.1 uncultured Clostridia bacterium | reverse complement strand
CTCATCAAAAAGTGCAATGACTTCGGTGCAGGCGGCGTATCCGTCGCCATCGGCGAGCTTGCCCGCGGCCTCGACATCGACCTGGACAAGGTCCCCAAGAAGTACGCCGGCCTGGACGGCACCGAGATCGCCATCTCCGAGTCCCAGGAGCGCATGGCTGTCGTCGTGGATCCCGCCGACGTGGACACCTTCATGACCTACGCCCATGAGGAGAACCTGGAGGCCGTCGTCTGCGCGGTGGTCACTGAATCCCCGAGGCTGGTCATGCACTGGCGCGGCAAGACCATTGTCGACATTTCCAGAGACTTCCTGGACACCAACGGCGCCCATCAGGAAGCCGCCGTCAAGGTGGATATCCCCTCTCTTTCCGATTCGGAAATGAACACCCGCCCCGGCGTGCCCGAGCTGTCCGACTCTGAGGGCATCCGCGGACTCTGGCTCTCCACCCTTTCCGACCTCAACGTCTGCTCCCAGAAGGGCCTGGTCGAGATGTTCGACGGCTCCATCGGCGCAGCCTCCGTCTTCATGCCCTACGGCGGTCTCTATCAGATGACCGAGACCCAGGCCATGGCGGCCAAGGTGCCCGTGCCGGGCGGCAAGACCAGCACCGTCACCCTCATGAGCTACGGCTTCGATCCCAACCTCTCCAGCTGGAGCCCCTACCACGGCGCGGCCTGGGCGGTGACCACATCCATGGCCAAGATCGCGGCGGCCGGCGGCGACGTATCCAAGATCCGCTTCACCTTCCAGGAATACTTCCGCCGCATGAGCAGCGATCCGGAGCGCTGGAGCCAGCCCTTCGCTGCCCTGCTCGGCGCTTATGCCGCCCAGATCGGCTACGGTCTGCCCTCCATCGGCGGCAAGGACTCCATGTCCGGCACCTTCGAGCACATCGACGTGCCGCCCACCCTGGTATCCTTCGCCGTTGACGTGGCCAAGGAGCAGGATCTGATCACGCCGGAGCTGAAGAACCCGGGCTCCAAGCTCGTCTGGATCAAGGCGCCCAAGGATCAGAACCAGCTGCCGGATTACGACGCTGTCATGAAGACCTACCTGACCCTGCGCGAGGACATCGCGGCAGGCCGTGTGATCTCCGCCTACGCTCTGGGCAGGTTCGGCATCGCGGAAGCCGTGGCCAAGATGGCCTTCGGCAACCGTCTCGGTGTCCGCATCGAGCACAATCTGGACCCCAGGGACTTCTTCTCACCGTCCTACGGCGACATCATCGCCGAGGTGGCCGACGGAGAGCTGGGCAATCTGGCTTCCGAGTATACCGTGATCGGCGTCGTCACCGGGAATGACCTCTTCGAGTACGGGAATGCTGTCATTTCCATGGACGATGCCCTCTGCGCCTGGACCGGCACATTGGAGCGGGTCTTCAAGACCACGGCCTCCGAGGACACGACGCCGGTGGCTTCCCCGCTTTACAAGGCGGACAGCATCTACGTGTGCAGGAACAAAGTGGCCAAGCCCCACGTTTTCATCCCGGTCTTCCCGGGCACCAACTGCGAGTACGACTCCAGACGGGCCTTCGAGAACGCCGGCGCGACTGTCACCGACATGGTCTTCAAGAACATGACCGCGGCAGACATCCGCGAATCGGTGGACGCTTTCACCAAGGCCATCGATGAGTCTCAGATCATCATGTTCCCGGGCGGCTTCTCGGCGGGCGATGAGCCGGACGGCTCCGCCAAGTTCTTCGCGACCGCCTTCCAGAACGCCAAGCTCAAGGAAGCGGTGGAGAAGCTTCTGGCCCGCGACGGCCTGGCTCTTGGCATCTGCAACGGCTTCCAGGCCCTCATCAAGCTGGGTCTTGTGCCCTACGGCGAGATCGTCGGCCAGCAGCCGGATTCGCCGACCCTGACCTTCAACACCATCGGCCGGCACATTTCCCACATGGTCTACACCAAGGTCGTCACCAACAAGAGTCCGTGGCTGACCGGCGCGGAACTCGGCGGCGTCTATGTGAATCCGGCCTCCCACGGCGAAGGACGTTTCGTCGCCTCCGAGGCGTGGATCAAAAAGTTCTTTGAGAACGGGCAGGTCGCGACCCAGTACTGCGATCCCGAGGGCAACGTTTCCATGGACGACACCTGGAACGTCAACGGCTCCTACTGCGCCATCGAAGGCATCACCTCTCCGGACGGCCGGGTCCTGGGCAAGATGGCCCACGCCGAGCGCCGCGGCGACGGGGTGGCCATCAACATCTACGGCGAGCAGGATATGAAGATCTTCGAATCCGGCGTCAGGTATTTCAAGTAATTTATTAACTGTTCAGCACCCGGGAGTCATGGTTAAAGACTGGTTGGGCCGCCGGCAAGGCAGGTCCGGACAATGGCCCCGGGTGCTTGGCATATAGGAAGACAAGGATTAGCAAGGAGGTATACGATGAGAAAGACAAAAATCATTTGCACCATCGGACCGGCATGCGACAAGGAAGAGACACTGAGAGCCCTGGTGGATGCAGGTATGAACGTGGCGAGACTCAACTTCTCCCACGGCACCCATGAAGAGCAGCAGGCCAGGATCGACATGATCAAGAAGGTCCGCCGCGACATGAACAAGCCCATTGCCATCATGCTGGACACCAAGGGACCGGAGTACCGCATCGGGACCTTCGTGGACCATAAGGTGGAGCTTGCGGAGGGGGATGTGTTTACATTTACCACCGAGCAGATCGTGGGTGACAAGGAACGTGTCTCCGTCAGCTACGCCGGCCTGCCTGCAGAACTGAATGTGGGCGATACCATCCTGCTGAATAACGGCCTCATCGACTTCGAGGTCACGGATATCCAGGGAAATGAGATCACTACCGTGGTCCGCATCGGCGGCATCCTTTCCGACCGCAAGTCCATGAGCTTCCCCGGCAAGCACATCAAGCAGGCCTACCTGTCCGATCAGGACAAGGCGGATATGCTCTTCGGCATCCAGAACGGCATCGATTTCATCGCATGTTCCTTCGTCTCCATCAAGCAGGACCTTTTGGATGTCCAGAGCTTCCTCGACGCGAACGGCGGACAGGGCATCGAGCTCATCGCCAAGATCGAGAACCAGACCGGCTATGACAACATCAAGAGCATCTGCGAGGTCTGCAGCGGCGTCATGGTGGCCAGAGGCGACCTGGGCGTGGAGGTCCCCTTCGAGAAGCTCCCGGCCATGCAGAAGGAGCTGATCACCGCCTGCCGCCTCATGGGCAAGCGCGTCATCACCGCGACGGAAATGCTGGAATCCATGATTCACAGCCCGCGTCCGACCCGAGCCGAGGCCTCCGACGTCGCCAATGCCGTCTACGACGGCACTAGCGCGGTCATGCTCTCCGGCGAGACTGCCGCCGGCGAATACCCGGTCCTGGCCGTACAGACCATGGCCAAGATCTGCGAATCCACCGAGAGTTGCATCGATTACGCGGAGCGCTTCCACGCCAACGTGCCCAAAATCAAGAACCACGTGGACGCCATCTCTCACGCCACCGTCGGCATGGGCATCGACCTGAATGCCAAGGGCATCGTGGCCTGCACCATTTCCGGCCTCACGGCCCGCATGGTATCCCGCTTCCGCGGCCCGGGGGACATCATCGGCATGACCACCAGCGAGCGGACCTGGCGGCAGCTGGCCCTGTCCTGGGGCGTCATCCCGGTCATGTGCGAGATGCTGCCCTCCACAGACGTGCTCTTCTATGTGGCCAAGAAGACGGCCATCAAGACGCTGGACCTCAAGACGGGCGACACCTACATCGTGACCGGCGGCATCAGCATCGGGCAGTCGGGAAGCACGGACCTTATCAAGGTTGAGACCATCTGAGTAAACGGAAAATGGGAATCAGGGACGGTTCCTTTTCCCACTTTTCATAAAATGAAAAGTGGGAAAAGGAACCGTCCCTGATTCCCAGTTTTTGTTTCATTCCCCCATTTATGGTATACTGAAGTCAGACTTTTTTCTGAAAGGAGTGCGCCATGAGCATCACCAGATACCCCGAGAAATTTACGAAAAACGATTACAAAATCGACACTCCCGAAGACCGGGACAAAAAGATCGAGGCCCTGATTGCCGCCATGACCGTTGACGAGAAGCTGAGCCTTCTGGGCGGCTCCAAGGAGCCGGCCGACAAGGGCAAGATCGGCAACGCCGGCTACCAGTGGGGCGTGCCGCGCCTGGGCATCCCGGAGATCGTCATGTACGACGGCCCTGCCGGCATCACGGGCATCGTGGACACCACCGGTATTCCCCAGCCTTCGCTCCTCGGCTGCACCTGGGACGACGAGATGGCCTACACCTTCGGCGCCATCGCAGCCTCGGAGGACGCGGCCTGCTCCGGCAACTTCCTGCTGGCGCCCCAGGTGGACGTGATCCGTTCCCCGCACTTCGGCCGCAACAAGGACATGAAGTCCGAGGACAGCTACCAGGCGGCCAGAATGGGCGCAGCCGAGACAAAAGGAGCCCAGGACAACAAGGCGGTAGCGACCATCAAGCACTTCGCGGCGGCCAATGTGTTCGGTTCTCATTTTCCGATGTTCCCGAGGTCCATCGTGGACGAGCAGACCCTGCACGAGGTCTACCTGCGGCCCTTCGAGCGCTGCATCCACGAGGGCGACGCGGGCAGCGTCATGAACGCCTACAATATCATCAACGAAGCCTACATGTCGGCCAACAGCAAGCTGCTTCAAGGCGTTCTCCGCGACCAGTGGGGCTTCAAGGGCAGCGTCATGAGCGACTGGGGCTCGGTCCACGAGTTCACCGTGAACAAGGGTATGGACATCGAGATGCCGTATCCGGCCTACAACGACCGGGGCCGCATTTTCAAAAATATCCGCCGCGGCCGCTACGACTGGGACCAGATCGACGAGTCCGTTCGCCGCGTCCTCTACGGCATGTCCACCATCGGCCTCCTTGGCCTGGTGGAGATGGATGAGGACGGCAAGGTCAAGGAAGACCCGGGCCATACCCACCCCATCGAGATGACCTGGTATTACGACGAGGCCGTCAAGGCGGGGCTCCTTGAGGAAAATGCAGCCAAAGCCGCCAATATCCTCCGCGAGGGTATCGTCCTCATGAAAAATGACAACAAGACCCTGCCCCTCGCTCCGAAGACCCTGGAAGGCAGGACGGTCATGGTCGGTCTCGGAGCCGTTTATCCCATCTGCGGCGAGGCCCAGGAGCGCAGCTACGGCCGCCTGGACCGGATGGTCTCCGGGCAGGCTGCCCTGGAGGAACTGACCGGGAAGACGCTGCCGGCATATGTGGGCATCGATTTCGTGGGTGAGGCCATCCCGACGGAGCAGCTCTTCACGGATGAGACCTGCACGGAGCACGGCGTGGTCAGGTCCTACGGCATTTTGAAGGAGGACCGGGACAAGGAGTTCGCCAGCGGCGGTCCCAGCGGAGCCGGTGCGGCCTTCCAGGGCATGGTCACCCTCGATGAGGACGGGGAAGTCGTGGATACGGGGCTGACCAGCTACAACGACGCGGGCGAAGTCTATCCGGAGGGCTATCCCCTGGGCAAGACGGCCTGCGTGGACAGCAAGATCGACTTTACCTGCGGCCGGGATGAGAAGGGCGGCATTGTCAGGAATTATCTGAACGGCATCGGAGGGTCTGCATTTACCGACGGCGAAGCCTACACCTGGAAGGGCGTTCTGACTGTGCCGGAGGACGGCGACTACACCCTGCTCCTCGAATGCATCGGCGGCGAGGGCCGGTTCTTTATCCAGATCGACGGCGAGTGGCAGGTGGCCGGCCGGTCCACCCTGCGCGAGTGGACCCAGTGGCCCTGGGACACCATCGTCTGCACGCCGGAGGGCATGGGCATCAATTCCCGCAACTTTACCCTCCGCAAGGGGGAGAAATACCCGATCCTGGTCTTTGGCCGCCAGGGCGTGAAAAATAAGGACCTCCAGATCCGGGCAGCCTGGATCACCCCCGCCCAGCGGAAGGCGGATTACGACGCGGCCATGGAGGCTGTGGCCGGGGCCGACACCGTGGTCTATTTCGCCGCGGACACCTATCTCGGCAAGGGCATGATGGACAACTTCAAGAAGGCGGGCTACATTGGTCTGGCTGAGCAGCAGACGGCCATGCTGAAGGACGCTTTATCGAGGAGAAAGCCGGGCGGCCGGTTCATCGTGGTCCTCCAGACCTCCAATGCCCGGGCCATCGGCGACTGGGCGGATTCGGTGGACGCCATCCTCTGCACCTACATGCCGGGCCAGGAGGGCTCCCGCGTCATCGCGGAGATCCTCACCGGCAGGACCAACCCCACCGGCAAGCTGACGCAGACCTGGCCGCGCAGGAGCGAGGACACGCCGCTGACCGACACCCCGGACCACCTCCTCCGCAGGTGCGAAGGGTATCTCGAGGATGGAAATGAGATCATTGAGATGTCCGAGGGCATTTTCACAGGCTACCGCTGGAATGACAAGTACGGTGTTGCGCCCATGTATCCCTTCGGCCATGGCCTGAGCTACACCTCCTATGAATATGGCAATCTCGCCATCGAGGAGGCGGGCGGCACCTTCGCCGTCTCCCTCGACGTGACCAACACCGGCGACCGGGCGGGCGATGAGATCGTTCAGGTCTACCTGGGCAAGGCTGAGGTCCCGGAATACATTCAGATGGCGGAAAAGCAGCTGGCCGGCTACGAGCGCGTGAAGGGCATCGCCCCCGGCGAGACCCGGCATGTCCGCATCCTGATCGACGAGGCCATGCTTTCCTACTGGAATCCCGCGGAAGTCCTGCGGACAAGAGCGGATGGAACTAAAGACAAGTGGGTCCGGGCCCTGGGCTGCCGCAAGGTCTACGTCGGCGCCTCCAGCCGGGACATCCGCCTGGAAGGCGAGATCTGTGTGAAGTAAGGAAACTGGGAATCAGGGACG
>CAMONF010000320.1 GCA_946620335.1 uncultured Clostridia bacterium | reverse complement strand
GTAGCCGACCTTGTTGTACCATTTCAAATAAGTCTTTTCTTTCATTTTTCCCTCCGTAATTCTTTGGCGCAACGGCCGGGCCGTGCTGCGCAGTCAGCAAGTCTCATGCGTCATCCTTGAAAAAATGAAAACACTCTCCCCTTCACTCGTCAGCCTCCAGCCGAATCACAAAGGCTAAGCGATACCGGTCCGCATCCACGCGGTATGCCTTGGAAAGGTCCGGCCCGCAGCTCTTGGAGCCGATGCCGGCCATCTTATGATCCAGGCAAAGCACAGTGCTCCCGCAGGGCACCAGCTCATAGTTGTGCCGCTTGCTCTCCAGCTCCTCCTGGGTATAGACGGAGGCATTAAAGGAAAATGACTGCCCATCCCCCGTCGCCGCCGTGAGCGTAAGCCCGCCGCCGGTCAGCTGCACGTAGTCGCAGTCCCAGTGGCTGCCATTTTCCTGAGGCCGGATGTAGTCCTCGTGGAGCTCCCGGACCGAAGCTTTGAAGCAGCCGTGGCGTCCTGCCCGGTGCTTGTCAATATAGCTCTCATAGGGCCCGACGCCGTAGTAGGCAGCCTGGTCCAGCGCCGGATCCAGGAAAGCCCGAAGGCCGAGCCGCGGCATCATGAGCAGGTGCGGATCCTTCTCCGCCTCGAAGGAGGCGTGAATCGTGCCGTCCGGATGCACGGTATAGACCGTCTCAAAACGGACCAGTGGCTGCACCGACATGGCCGCCACCGACTGGCGGATCCGGATCACCGCTGCCCCGCTCTCCTCCTCGAAGGAAACCTCGTAGGCCCGGGTGACAGTTTTATCCAGCCGCTCCCAGCGCCACAGGGCTGCCGGCGCGGCGTCATTGTCGGTGGGCGCCCTCCAGAGGTTGAAGTCCAGAGGGCTCCGGAGGAATTCACGGCCGTGGACCTGCCAGGAAACGAAGAGGCCCGAGAGGGTATCCAGCCGGTAAATGAACCCCGGCCCGGTGAGCACCAGGTCCGTCCCGTCCTCCAGGACCAGAACGCTGCCCGGCGTCTTCGCACGCGAGGCCTTGCTCCGGTCCTCGCAGTTGCCTGCCTCTGCCGCCGAAGCCGCTGCCATGCAGTCCTTCCCGCCTGCAATCGCCGCAGTCGCTGCCCTGCAGTCCTTCCCGCCTGCAATCGCCGCAGCCACCACACCGCTGCCCTTACACTCATCTCCCGTCGCCAGCGCCACGGCTTTCTGATTCCTCCCGTCCGCAGTCGCGACCGGAATATCGTCAAAACCCAGCACATGCCCCTCCGGGAGGCCTGCCACCGCCTCCTTCAGCACATACGTCACGCAGAGGAAGCACCTGCCCGCCGCCGGCACGGCAAGCGGCAGAGGTATTTCCACTTTGGTGTGGGGCGCGATGGACGGAAGTTCCATCTTCCCTTCCATGACCGGGTCTCCGTCCGCTGTCAGTGACCAGCGCAGCCAGACCCTGCCGCCAAGGTCCAGAAAATCCAGGAAATTCTCTGTGACAAGCACCCGCCTCTCGCTGTCATAAGTGGAGCGCAGGGGACGGTGTACATTTTTATACTCCAGAAGGCCGGTATGTGGCGTCCGGTCGGGATAGACCAGCCCGTCCAGGCAGAAATTGCCGTCGTGCTGGATCTCCCCGTGGTCGCCGCCGTACCAGTACATCGGCTTCCCCTCCGGGGACAGGCCCTTGAAAACGGCGTGGTCGCACCACTCCCAGACGAAGCCGCCGCAGAGGCGCGGATACTTCTCCGTCAGGTCCCGGTACTCCTGGATGTCGCCCGGGCCGTTGCCCATGGCATGACAGTATTCCACCAGGAGGAGGGGCTTTTCCGGGTCTCCGGCCATGTAGTCTGTGATTTCCTCGAAGGCCGGGTACATGCGGCCGAAGATGTCTATGTCGGAGACGTCATATTCGCGGTCATCCGCCGCGTAATACGCACTCTCGTAGTGGGTCAGACGGGTCGGGTCCGTCCTTTTCGTCCAGCGAAGGGCCTCCTCGAAGGTGCGGCCGTAACCGCACTCGTTGCCCATGGACCAGACGAGGATGCATGGCCGGTTCCGGTTCCTCAGCACCATGGAGGCAACCCGGTCCAGGGTCGGCGCGATGAAATCCGGGTTGTCCGCGATCCGCTCGTGGGCGAGCTGCATCCGCCGGAAATAGTCGTCCTCGTTAAAGTAGAGCGGCGCCGTCCCATGGCTCTCGTTGTCCGCCTCGTCGATGACGTAAAGGCCGATGGCGTCGCAGAGCTGGTAAAAATAGGGCACGTCCGGGTAATGGCTGGCCCGCACCGCGTTGAAATTGTGGGCCTTGATCATGGCGAGGTCCTCCTCGACGGCCTGCCACGTCACGACCGAGCCCGCAAATGGGTCGGATTCATGGCGGTTCACCCCGCGGAACTTGACGGGGCGGCCGTTCAGCAGGACCACGCCATCCCGCACGCAGATGGTGCGGAAGCCGACGCGGTCGTAAATGCGTTCATTTTCCGTTTCAATGAGGAGGTCATAGAGGTGGGGCGTCTCGGCGTTCCAGAGATTGGGAGCCTTGACCCGGAGGCGGATCTCATTTTCCGCAGTTTCCGCGCTCTCGCCGGCCACGGAGACCTTCACAGGCATCGCCCCGTCGCTGTATGTAAAATGAATACACACCTCCCCCGACGAAAAGTCCTCCGCCAGGCATGTGGTCACCACATAGTCGGCGATGTGGCGCGAGGGGCGGTCGATGAGGTAGACGTCGCGGATGATGCCCGAGAGGCGGAACTTGTCCTGGTCCTCCAGGTAGCTGCCGTCGCACCATTTGAGGACGAGGACGGCCAGGAGGTTGTTCCCCTCCCGGAGAAAATCCGTCACGTCGAACTCGGAGGTGTGGTGGGTGACCTGACTGTAGCCCAGATAACGGCCGTTCAGCCAGACGTAGAAGCAGGAATCGACGCCTTCAAAGTGCAGGCTGGTCCGCGGCGCCTCCGGATTTTTGTGCCAGGTAAAGCTCTTGCGGTAAGCGCCGCAGGGGTTATGCTGCGGCACATAGGGTGGATCGAAGGGAATCGGGTAGCGGATGTTGGTGTACTGGTTCTCGTCATACCCCCGCATCTGCCAGCAGAAGGGCACCTGCTCCTCCGGCCAGTCTTCGTCAGCGGCGAAATCCTCCTCGTAGAAGGGCGCCGTGAGGGCATGAATGCTGCTGTAATAGCGGAAACGCCAACCGGCCCCACTCAGCATGGTCAGCCGGTCGGAATCCTCCCGCACCGGCCGATCTGAGGCAGGCGCAAACCCGGGGGAGACCGGAATGAAGTAGGCGTGGACAGGCTGTGTGTTCTCATGAAGGACCGAAAGGTCTTCGTAATGACGCGGAACGATCATGGCGGATACCTCCTTTCCTCTTGCCAAAATTTACAGTTATATAAAGCATAGCTTTTCCCTGCGGGAAAACATATGCACAAACCGATTTATT
>CAMONF010000319.1 GCA_946620335.1 uncultured Clostridia bacterium | reverse complement strand
GATGATCTCGGCTATGCTCTCCTGCTTGGCCGAGTCGATAAAACAGCAGGTGGTGATGACGGCCGCCTCCGCCTCCGTCTCGTCGTCCGTGATCTCATAGCCCCGGGCGGCCAGGATTCCCAGCATCTCCTCCGAGTCCACCAGGTTCTTGTCGCAGCCGAGGGATACCATGAGCAGTTTCATAGATTTCCTCCGTTGTCTTTGTCAAGGCGCCTGCGCGGACACGCAGCCCGTCAGGCAGCCTTCCGCCAGTCGCCGCACAGGGCGGGTCCAACCCCTCTCTGTGCTGTCTAAGTCGCGTAAAAAGGCATGTCATGCGCCGAAAAATGGCCAACATGGCATGCCGCTTGCTTGCAAATTCAGTTCTGAGCCTCCTCGGGCAGAACGTGGACCTTGTTCTTGTAGACCTCGTCCACGGCGATGGAAAGCGGCTTTGTGTTCTCCTCATGGTCGACCAGGGGCTCGTCGCCGTCGATGATCTGGCGCGCACGCTTGGCGGTGGCCATCACGATGGAATAGCGGCTGGATACGACGGGTACAGTATCCTCCTCAGAATCCTTGTTGACAGCGTTGATCATTTCCAGGTAAGAAGGATGGATCATCATAATGCTTACTCTCCTTTCACAATTTCGATGAGCTCATCGGTGATCTCGCCGATGAAGGTCTGCTTCATATGCTCTGACTGGACGATCCTTTCGAATGCCTCGATAGCCTTGTCCAGCTGATCGTTGATAAGTATATGGTCATACAGCGGCATGTAGGGCGCCTCCTCAACGGCGCGCTTCATGCGGCCCAAGACCTGGGCCGGCGTCTCGGTGCCGCGTCCCATGAGACGCTTCCTGAGTTCCTCTGCCGTCGGCGGCGTCACGAAAATGCGGACACAATCCGGCACCTGGGCTTTGATCTTGTCGCCTCCCTGGACCTCGATCTCCAGGATAACGTCCCTGCCTTCAGCCAGCTGCTGCAGCACGTAGGCCTTGGGCGTTCCGTAATAATTGCCCTGGTAGACAGCATACTCAAGGAGCTCATTGTCCGCGATCATTCGCTCGAACTCCTCTTTGGTCTTGTAGAAATAATGGACACCCTCCTGCTCACCGTCGCGCGGCGCACGGGTGGTGGCGGAGATGGACAGCGCGTAATTGTCGCTGCGGCCTATGATTTCCCTTGTGATTGTTCCCTTGCCTGCTCCCGAAAAACCTGAAACAACAATCAAAATGCCCCGATCCTTCAAGCAGAGACCTCCTTTTATATAGTATATATCCCAATCATGACAGGCAAACGGCAGTCCGCGCCTTACTCGATGTTCTGGATCTGCTCGCGGATCTTCTCGATATCGGTCTTCAGGGCGATGCCGATGTTGGAAGTAGCAAGATTTCCGGCCTTGGACAGGGTGGTGTTGGCCTCCCGGTTCATCTCCTGGGTCAAAAAGTCCAGCTTCCGGCCGATGCTCTCCTCCTTGTCGAATTCCGCGATCATCTGGTCGATGTGGCTGAGGAGCCGTACCGTCTCCTCGTCCGTGCTGATCTTGTCAGCGTAAATGACGACCGCCGCAGCGATCTGGCTCTCCTCCAGCGTGCGCTCGCCCAGGAGCTCCTCCACCTTGGCGGTGAGCTTGTCCCTGTAGGCCGCGAGGATTTCCGGCTCCATGGCCTGGATGGCCTTCACGTTGTCCCGCATACCGGAAAGTTTGCTGACGATGTCCTTCTTCAGCTTCTCTCCTTCCAGGGCCCTGGCTTCGTTGAAGCTCTCCGCCGCACCCCGGACCACACCCTCGAGGGCGGTCCAAAGCTCTTCCTCCTTGGCCTCCGGCTCCCGGACCTTGTAGATGTCGGGAAGCCTCAGGAAATCAGAGGCTGTGAGGTCGAAGGCGATGTGGAGCCTGTCCGCCAGCTCCTGGGACCTGGCAGCGTAGGCTTCGGCGAGGCCGAAGTCGCAGGTGAGAGCGCCTTCGCCGGTCTCGTAGGTCTCCTCATTGATGAAGACGTCTACTTTGCCGCGCTGGACATACTCCTTGAGCACGTTCCGCACCCTGGCCTCCAGGAAGTTGTACTTTCTGGGCAGGCGGATGTTGAAATCGAGGTAACGGTTGTTGACGGCTTTCATTTCCACCGTCAGCTTTCTCCTTGCATCCACGCTTTCCGCGCGGCCGAAGCCGGTCATACTTCTGATCATGGGAGTCATCCTTTCCAGCGGTCATCAAAAAGAGACGGGCATCGCAAATGCTCTTCTCAGTTCAAGGTATTTTAACCCATTTGCGCTATCGAGTCAATGACTTATTATTCCGGATGCCCCCTCTGCAGGGCTGAAAGCACCGTCTTTGCAGGACGGACGGGTATGTGATATAATGAGCCGGCAGTAAATGAGATCTGTTCCGGCAGGCGTTCCACTCTCCTGCCCTTCTGATAAAAGGAGACTATCCATGGCATTTGACGGATTTACAACAGCCGCCATCGTGGCGGACTTATCCACGAAGCTCACCGGGGGCGGCATCAGCCGGATCGTCCAGAGCGAGAAGGACGAGCTCCTCATCACGGTGAAGAGCAACAAGGTCCAGTACCGGCTCCTCATGAGCGCTTCGGCCTCCCTGCCCCTCGTCTACCTGATCCCGGAGAACAAGCAGGCGCCTCTCACGGCCCCCAATTTCTGCATGCTCCTCCGCAAGCACCTCCAGGGAGGGCAGATCCTCAGCATCACCCAGCCCTCCCTCGAGCGGGTCATCCGGATCGAGATCGGGCACCGCGACGAGCTGGGCGACCCCTGCGTCCACTTCCTCATCATCGAGCTCATGGGGAAATACTCCAATATCATTCTGACGGACGAGGCCGGCACCATCGTGGACAGCATCAAGCGGGTCCCGGCCACCATGAGCTCCGTCCGCGAGGTCCTGCCCGGCCGGCCCTACTTTATCCCCGGCGCGGAGGACAAGGCCGACCCCAAGGCCACGGACAAGGCAGCTTTCATGGAGAAAATGAAAGCCTCCCCCTACGATGTGGTCATGGCCTTTTATATGACCTTCACCGGTTTTTCGCCGCTGGCTGCGGAGGAGTTGGTCTACGAGGCCGGCCTTGATCCCCGGATGCCGGCAGCGGCCCTTGATGAGGGCGAACTGGAGAGGCTGGCGGATGGGTTCATTTCCCGGATGGAGGCGGTCAGGGAAGGGCGCTTCGACCTCAGCATGGTCATAGAGCGGGGCGTGCCCAAGGAATATGCCGTCTTCCCGCTGCGGATCTACGCCGGCCTCGAGACCCGGCCCTACGACGATATCAGTTCGCT
>CAMONF010000318.1 GCA_946620335.1 uncultured Clostridia bacterium | reverse complement strand
TATCGCGGACGGCTTTGGCGGCGGTGTTCCCGCCTCCTCCGGCAACGTCTACGGAGCTTTGAACTCGGTGATTGCCGCTCTGGACAATGTTCCCGGTGTCATGGACACCATGGAGGAGGCCTTTGCGGCCCTTACCCAGGGTCAGCTGGATGCCGCCGTGGGCTTCTCCTCCGCCACCGGCCAGCTCTCCAGCGCTGAGTCCGCTTTGGACCAGGCCCTGGACCAGTACGAAGCCGCCAAGGAGAAGGCTCTGGAAAATGCAAACCTGGACTCCCTTCTCACCGTCCAGAACCTGGCCGGCATGATCTATGCCCAGAACTTTTCCATGCCCGCCGGCTATATTGACGATGCGAATGACAATTCCTGGCTCCTCAAGGTGGGCGATGAATTCCAGGATCCGAGTGATATTTCAAGCGCCCTCCTCGCCGATATCGACGGGATCGGTACGGTCCGGCTCGAGGACGTGGCCGATATCACGGTCATCGACAACGCCGACGCCACATACGCCCGTCTGAACGGGGAGCAGGCCATTGTGCTGAGCATTTACAAGAGCTCCTCCGCCGGCACCAACGAGGTCTCCCGGGACATCAAGAAGCAGATGGATGAGCTCATGGCCTCTGAAAGCCGGCTCCACATCGTGCCGCTCATGGACCAGGGCGAATACATCACCCTGATCGTGAATGATATCGTCCAGAGCATGCTGGTCGGCGCGGCCCTGGCCATTTTGATCCTGGCCATTTTCCTGCGGGACCTCCGCCCGACCCTCCTGGTCGGCATCAGTATCCCCCTGTCTGTCCTCTTTGCCCTGGTCCTCATGTACTTTACGGATATGTCCCTCAACATGATGACCCTCTCGGGTATGTCCCTGGGCATCGGTATGCTGGTGGATAACTCCATCGTCGTCATTGAAAATGTATTCCGTCTCCGCTCCCGCGGCGTCGCAGCTCCCAGGGCTGCCGTTCAGGGAGCCCGTCAGGTGTCCGGAGCCCTGGTGGCCTCGACACTGACCACTGTTTGCGTTTTCTTCCCCATGGTCTTCACTGAGGGCACGGTGCGCAAACTCCTGGTTCCCCTGGCTCTGTCCATTTCCTTCTGTCTTCTGGCTTCTCTGGTGGTAGCGCTGACCGTTGTGCCGGCTGCCTCCAGCACCGTTTTCCGTTCCATGAAGACAAAGGGCGATGGCGCCGGCAGCAAGATCTATGATCTTTACAGCCAGAGCCTTCGCTGGTGCCTGCAGCACAAGCTGATCAGCATTATTGTGCCGGTGATTCTTCTGGGCATCTGCGTGGCAAGGCTCATCAACATGGGCATCGTCATCCTTCCGGAAATGACCGGCAACAACATCCAGGTCTCCATCACCACACCGGAGACGGACGACCGTCATACCTCCTATGAGAAGGCGGGACAGGTCATGGAGGCTATCTCCGGCCTGGAGGGCGTGCTGGATGTCGGTGTCATGGATGCGGCCAGTACCACGGGTCTCATTTCCAGCTTCGCGGGAAGTTCAGATTCCTACGGATCCTATGTCTGCTATGTCACCATGGAAGGCGGCATGGACGACGCGGCTGCGGTTCAGGATCTCTGCACCCGGATCACGGAGGCCACGGCGGGCATCGACTGTGAAGTCTCTGCCAGCGCCGGCGGCATGAGCGACATGGGCGCTCTCATGTCCTCCGGTCTGACCGTCAATATTTACGGAGACGATCTGGACCAGCTTGTGGATGTCAGCGAGGATGTCATGGGCTATGTCGAGGGAATCGAGGGCTTCGAGAACATTTCCAACGGGACGGAGGACGCTGAGCAGACCCTCCACCTGGTGATCGACAAGGACAAGGCCATGGCTTCCGGCAGCACGGTGGCTCAGATCTACGCGGCCATCGCCGAGCGCATGACCACTTCGGCCAATTCCACCAGGATCACTTCCGGCGGCTATGAGCTTCAGGTCGTGATCAAAGATAATTCCAGGGCACTCACCAGGGAGAATATTCTGGATCTGGAGATCGAGGGCGCCAGCATGACCGGCCAGTCCGGGATGGACATGGGCGGCATGGATGCCTCTGCCCTGGACGGGCTCTCCTTCGATATGGAGGAGGGCGAAGATGGGCAGACGGCCGGCTTTGACTTCTTCGGGGGCAGTTCTGAGGAGGAAGATACCACGGAAAATGAGTCGGAGAACGCTGAGGGCGAGGAAATTGAGCCCCAGGAGGCAGAGGAAGCGGCCAGCAATGAGACTGCGGCGGACGCTGAAGACGCCGACAGTGAAGAGACTTCGGCGGATACAAAAGAAGATAAGCAGTCTTCTGAAGACAAGGATTCTGAGGAGAAGACGTCTGGCGAAGAGAAAGAGGAGACTTCCACTGTCCACAAGCTGGGCGAGTTCGCCTATCTTGAGGAGACGGAAGCCCTCTCCAGCGTGACCCGCCAGAACCTGACCCGGTACCTCTCCGTGACAGCGGCCACGGCAGAGGGCTATAACACTGCCCTTCTGTCCAGAGAGCTTGAGACCGCCCTCGCCGACTACCAGTCGCCCTACGGCATTCGGATCGAGATCGAGGGTGAGACCAGCCAGATCAACGATATGATCGAGCAGATGGTCAAGCTCATGCTGCTGGCCCTGCTTTTCATTTACCTGGTCATGGTGGCCCAGTTCCAGAGTCTTCTGTCGCCCTTCATCGTCATGTTCACGATTCCACTGGCCTTCACCGGCGGTATGCTGGGTCTTATTTTCGCGGGTGAGCAGCTGTCCATGCTCTCCCTCATGGGCTTTTTGATCCTCATGGGAACGGTCGTCAACAATGGCATCGTTTTCGTCGACTATACCAATCAGCTGCGGATCGGCGGCCTTGATCGGGAGGATGCCCTGGTGGCTACCGGTACTACCCGTATGCGCCCCATTTTCATGACGGCCCTGACTACCATTCTGGCCATGCTCAAGCTGATCTTCGGCAAGGGCATGGGCTCTCAGATGGGAAGCGGCATGGCCATCGTCATCGTGGGCGGTCTGGCCTATGCCACCATCATGACCCTCTATATCGTGCCGGTCATGTATGACATTTTCTTCAAGAAACCGCCGCTCAACGTTGACGTGGGCGATGACCTCGATGATACGCCGGACGATGCGGCTGAGTTCCTGAAAAAGCTGCGGCAGGCGGAAGAGGTGTGATGCTGGGGGTTCCTTAGCATCAATGCGGGACGTTAGTTTAACTCAAATAAAAAAAGCCGGCGATCAGATCTGTTCGCCGGCTTTTCCTTCTATGATCTGGTGGAGGGTGATCTCCGCGCTGCCCACACGGAGGGAACGCAGGATGAGCCGTTCGCTCCGGCCCTTGACCAGCCGCTCGCCGGTCACATGGATCACCGTCAGTCTGTCTTCGGTGTTGTAGTCCTCAGAGACGAGAACGCCGGGGGCATTTTTTGTCAGCATTTTTCTGAAATCCCGCAGGATGGCGGGCAGGAGGACGGAAGCGGACCGCTTCGCCCGTTCCGGGCCGTAGACCGGGATCAGGGCCAGCTCGAACTGAATTCTCCAGGGTATATCGGGCATAGGGAAATCTCCTTTTTTTATTGGTCATCACGTGTCTTCTCCCAGTATAAAAGAAATGAGGACACTGCGCAAAGCTTTTATGCGGCGGAATACATTTGCAGGACAAAGTTCTGCCCAAGCTGTCCGGGCAATATTGTCTGATAATTCGAACTGTGATATAATTGATAGAAGTCAGTAGCGTGAGTTTTACCGGGAAGGGGGCTTCATTTTATGGGAGATCTCATATATGATCAGAATCTTATCGAGAAGGTCCTGCGGGATACCGGCATCAGCATGTTCATCTGGGAGATCGCCGGCGGCAGGGTCCTGCACGCCAGCGAGCGGATGTCCCTGTATTTTCCCCAGATCACAGACAATGCGGTGATCCCGGAACTGCACGAGGTCCTGAGCGATGGGGACGATACGTATCCCCTGCACGCTCTGGAAGAGGCTGGGGTCAGCAGGCCTATGATGTGGCGCCACTATTATGAGCAGACCAGGATGTGCCTGGAGCTCACGGGAAGGCGGGAGGTCGTGAGTGGCCGCAACTGCCTCATTATCTACATCCTGGACAGGACGGCGGACTATGTGCGCATGCGAAAGCTGGAGGAGCATTTTTCCTCCCAGCTCCTCATGCTGAGCGACGTCGCGCCCAATGCCCTGGGCGCCTACCGCCTGAATCTGACCAGGAATACGGTGGAACTTCCCCTTGGCCGGAACGCGATCCAGGAAATGAAGGACCTGCCCGACAATGCCGACGATTTCTTTGAATATCAGTACAAGCGCTGCGGCACACTGGAGGACGAGCGGAACTTCAGCCGGATTTTCAACCGAAAAGCTCTCCTGGAATGCTTCGACCGCGGCGAGCTGAGCGGGGCGCTGGAGCACAGGTACTATGTGGACGGCGATCAGCCCAGCTGGATCGAATCCTCCTACACCCTGTCCAGGAATCCGGTCTCCGGTGACATTGAGGCCATCATTTATACGACCGATATCAACAAGAAGAAGAATATTGAGCTGCTCCTCCACTCGGTGGCGGTCAATGAGTATGACATGGTCCTCCTGGTGGATGCCGCCAGCGGCAGGATGGAGGACGTCTACGCGGGCAGGAAGATCCTGGTCGAGAACGAACTGGAGAGAAGGGGCACATTTGACAAAAACATGGAGACCTATCTCCGGCGCAAGTGCATCGACATGAACGTGGACCAGATCATTGAGAGCCTGCGTCTCGACAATGTGGTGCGCGAACTTATGACCCGCCGGGCCTACCGGGTCTTTTTCACGATCCGCAGCAGCAAGGGACGGACCCTGCGCAAGGAGGCCTCCTTCTACCGGATCGATTCCGTGGGCAGGTGGATCTGCTTCGCCATGCAGGATGTGACGGAAGCCTTCGTGAACGAGGAGAAGCTGACCAACTCTCTGCGCCAGGCCCTCCAGGAAGCCAGGAGCGCGGCCGAGGCCAAGAACCAGTTCTTCTCCCACATCAGCCGCGGCATCCGGACGCCCCTCAACTCCATCCTTGGGCTGACCCAGATCGCCATGGCGGAGACCACCGATCCCAACGCCATCGAGGGCTATCTGGTGGAAATAAAGTCCGCCGCCCTCTATCTCAGCGGCCTCATCGACGATATCTTAGACTTAAGGGCCGTGGAGGGTGAAACAATCCTGCTGACGCCGGAGCAACTGGATATCCGGGCGCTGATTCGGGCCCTGGAATCCATTATGCGTCCACGTTTCGACGAGAAGGGTCTTCATTTCTATACGGAGACCAGGAAGCTGGTGACGCCCAGGGTCCTGGCGGACCGGCGGCGTCTGGAGCAGATCCTCATCAAGCTCCTGGACAACGCAGTCGCCTTCACCCCTGACGGCGGGGAGGTCCGGCTGATTGTCTCCGAGCTTCTACGGAGGGAGCGGGACGTGACGCTGGAATTCACGGTAAGCGATACGGGCGTAGGAATCTCCAGCGAGAAAATTTCCGACATCTTCGCCCCCTTTGAATATGGAGGCACGGTGGAAGGAGAGCGGGAGAGCATCGGCATCGGGCTCACCCTGGCCCGCAACTACGCGGAGGCCATGGACGGCACCATCACGGTGGACAGCACGCCGGGCAAGGGCACCGAGTTCCATGTCACGGTGACGCTGCCGGTCGTCTATGAGGAGGCGCCCGGCCCCAACGTAGGCCAGAAGGCCGTCGAGAAGACCTACGATTTCTCCGACAAGCGGGCCCTGGTGGTGGAGGACCATCCGCTGAACCTGGAAATTGCTGACAGGATGCTGCGGGAAGTCGGCTTTACGGTCGTGCGGGCCATCAACGGCGAGGAGGCTGTCCGGATCTATAAGGACAGTGAGACGGACTTCGACATCATTCTCATGGATATCCGGATGCCTGTCATGGATGGGCTGGAGGCGACCCGCCGGATCCGCAACATGCACCGGCACGACTCGCGGGATATCCCCATCATCGCCATGACGGCAGCGGCCTTCGAAAATGACATCCGCCAGAGCTTTGCCGCGGGCATGAACGATCACCTGGCCAAGCCCATCAATCCCAAGAAGCTCTACGCCACCATCGACAAGTTCGTCGGCATGAAGAAGTAATGGATGGCCGGCCTTTTTATCAAGCGGATTCCTGTCCAGGTCGTGAGTGCTGATCAACCAGGATAAATGAGAACCGGTCCCCACGTTTTCCGGCGTGGAGGGCCGGTTCTTTTTGCGAGCCATCCTGGTCATGACGCAGGAAGGTAGTTGAAAGGCGCACAGGCTTTTTGGATATTTAATGTTTTTCGGGAGGACTTTTATGTTATAATGAGGAATGTTCCGCCCTGCGGGCTTGAAGGGAGCCTGCGGATAAGACGGTATGGAGCTTCTGAGAGTTAGTAAGGGGACAACAATGGAGAACGAGAAGAACAAACTGCCGGAGGAGACGATGGTCGCTCCCGACGGAGGAATAGTGACAGGCATGAAGGGCGACGCAGGCATGGCCGACGCGGGAGCTGCCGGAACGACGGATCCGGGGGCAGCTAACGGTACGGAGGCAACGGCCGGTCCAAAGACAGGAGAGACAGCCGGAGCGGAGACGTCGGAGCTGCCGGATCTCACACCCGCCCCGCCGGACCACGCCACCGTGGAAGCGGTCATGGCCAGGATCGTCGCGGACACTATTGGGGATATTCCGGAGCCGGAGGCCCCGGCCCCGCCTAAGAAAAAGAAAATGCCGGCCGCCGTCAAGGCCCTCCTGATTCTGGCCGGTGCTCTGGTGCTGGCTTGCGGTGTGGTTTACATTTACTACGCGCTGAGCTACCGAAGCAAATACCTGAGGGGCACGATCATCAACGGAATCGATGCCAGCGACATGACGCCGGAGGAGGTGGAGGAGATCATCCGCGCAAGGGTGGAGGATTACAACCTGCGCCTCACCTTCCGGGACGGCGAGGAGGAGACTCTCTCCAACGAAGACCTGGGCTTCCGCTATGTGCCGGATGACGGCGCCCAGCGGATCCTCCGGGAGCAGAACATTTTCGCCTGGTTCGTCGGTTATTTCGACCGCTACTGGCCCCACTCCATCGGCGAGGATTACGCCTTTGACGAGGAACAGATGGAGGAGGCCCTTCGGGCCCTGCCGGAACTCTCGGAGGACTACCAGAAAGCGCCGACCGACGCCTGCCTGATCCGGGAGGGCGACTATATCGCCATCCAGCCGGAGACCCAGGGCAATCTGATCGTGTTCGACGTCCTGTCCAAGACTGTCGCCGACGCGGTAAATGAAACCACGGAAGAGGTGGACCTGCGTGATTTCGACGGTATGTATGAGAAGCCGTCGGTCTACAGTGACGACCCGGACCTCAACCTTCAGATGAATGACCTGAACGGTTTTGCAGCCGGCGTGACCACCTACCGTCTGCCCAAGGGAAAGACCAAGGTCCTGGACCGCAGCACCCTGATCGACTGGCTGTCTGTGAACGAGGATGGCTACTACTATATCAACGTAAATGACCTGAAGGCCCACTGCGAGCAGTATGTGGCCGAGATGGCCGCCGAGGTCGACCAGATCAACAATACTCGGGTATTCCATTCCACCAACTTCGGGGATATCTTCTTTGACACTGACGAGTGGGGATATACCATCGACCAGAAGGCGGAGTCGGAACAGCTCTTCAATGACCTCTGCAATAAGGTCAGCAGCGACCGTGAGCCGGCCTACAGCCTCTTCAAGGAGTACGACGAGACCTTCGGCGGCAAGTACATCGAGGTGGACATCACCAACCAGAGGATGTACCTCTATGAGAACGGCGAGCGTGTCATGGCTACTGACTGTGTGACCGGCACGGACAACCCTTCCCGCCGGACGATCACAGGTATTTACTCGATCTACTACATGCAGAGGAACCGGACCCTGCTGGGCCAGCCGGACGAGGACGGTAATCCGTCCTACTCCTCCTTCGTGTATTACTGGATGGCCTTCTACGGAGGCTATGGACTCCACGACGCTACCTGGCGAAGCAATTTCGGAGGCAGCATTTATAAGTACTCCGGATCCCACGGGTGTGTCAACCTGCCTTACTCGGTGGCTAAGGAGCTTTACAGCCGAGTGGAGGTCGGAACTCCGGTCATTGTATTCAAAATGTAATACATGATGAAATACAAAAGCGGGAATGAGGGAGAGCTCCTTTTCCCGTTGGTAAGGAGAGAAAAAGTGGGAATGAGGGACGGTTCCTTTTGCCAGTTTTCTTTGAAAACTGGGAAAAGGAACCGTCCCTCATTCCCACTTTTTCAGACCAAGCTCAGAAGGTCCAGGGGTTTTTCAATGCGGGCAAGAGGCTGCTCCACCACGCCGAAGCCGTAAGCTGCGTAGATGATGGGGATGCCGGCCTCCCGGCAGGCCGCTTCGTCGCCGGAGGTGTCTCCGACATAGCAGGGGGCGGTCAGGTGGTAGTCCTCCACGATCTTTTTGATATTGCCGGCTTTTTCGAGACCGGTATCGCCCGGGCAGAGATGGCCGGTGACATAGGGGGTAAGGCCGCTGGTCTCAAGAAGGACTTCGATGTAGCCGGCCTGGCAGTTGCTGACGATGAACAGGGGCAGACGCTGGGAAAGACGCTCGAACAGCTCGCGGACGCCGTCGTAGACGGGGACGGGGTGGGAGAGCAGGTATTCATTTTCCAGGTCGCAGGCGCGCTCGGAGATGGCGATGGCCTCCTCGGGGGGCAGCTCCGGGAAGAGGGCCAGACCGATGTCCGGCAGGAGCTTGCCGAATTCCTGTTTGAGACGGGCGCCGGTCAGGTGATCGGAAGGGGCCTTGACCTCCTGGGCGGCCTGTTTCCAGCAGTCGGCGACGGTCTCCGTGGAGTCCCAGAGGGTTCCGTCCACGTCAAAAATGATGGCATCCATAATGAATTCTCCTTATTATGTTGTCGGATGACGTTTTACGGGAAAAGTGTATTGTGTCCGGGGACATTTCGGGTTAAACTTGACAGGACACCCGGAAGGCCCGGTGTTATGGAGTATAGCAATGGATCCACAGTTTGTAAAGTCACTTTTGGCCTGGTACGGGGTGAGCGCCCGTGACCTGCCCTGGCGCGGCACGGATGACCCTTACGCCGTCTGGGTGTCGGAAATCATGCTCCAGCAGACCCGGGTGGAGGCTGTCAAGGAATATTACGAGCGCTTTATGGAGGCCCTGCCGGATATTGCGGCCCTGGCCGCCTGCCCGGAGGATGAGCTTTTGAAGCTCTGGGAGGGGCTGGGCTATTACAGCCGTGTCCGGAACATGCAGAAGGCTGCCCGTCAGATCATGGATGACTACGGAGGGAAGATGCCCTCCGGCGCAGCCGAGCTGAGAAAGCTGGCCGGTATCGGCGAGTACACGGCCGGCGCCATCGCATCCATCGCCTTCGGGCAGCGGGAGCCGGCCATCGACGGCAACGTGCTCCGGGTCTCGGCCAGGGTACTGGGAATCCGGGAGGTCGTGACAAAACCTGCCGTGAAAAAGCAGATCAGGGAGGCCCTTCTGGCAACAGACGACGGAAGAGTCGACTGGGGAAGGCTCAACCAGGCTTTCATGGACCTCTCTTCGGCAGTCTGCCTGGTCGTCAGGCCGCCCCTCTGTGAGGCCTGCCCGGTGGCGGAGTATTGCGTCGCCAGGCGGGAGGGACTCACCGACCAGATTCCCGACCGGGGCGTGAAGGCGGGGAGAAGGGTCGAGGAGCGGACGGTACTCATTTTGCTGGACGGCGACAGGATGGCCATACGCAGGCGGCCCGCCAAAGGTCTTCTGGCCGGGCTCTACGAGTTCCCGGCGGTCACTGGATGGCTGGACGCGGACGGCGCGGTCCGGGAGGCGGAGAGGCTGGGCTTCATGGCCCTTCACGTCAGGCCTTTGCCCGCAGCCAGACACATTTTTACCCATCTCACCTGGGAAATGCAGGCATACGAGATAAAAATCGCCCCACGGGGAGAAGAATACGAAAAGCAGCTGATTTTTGCGGATCCGGCGGCCATAGAGGACCGGTATCCGCTGCCGGGCGCCCTGGAGGCCTACGCTTCCCTGTACGGAATCCGGATCGGCAGGAGAAAAAAGGAGGAAGAAACATGAAAATCCTGACGGTAGCCATACCCTGCTACAACTCAGAAGCCTATATGCGCAAGGCCATCGACCATGTGGTCTGCGGCGGCGAGGACGTGGAGGTCCTGATCGTGGACGACGGGTCCAAGGACGGGACGCTGGCGATAGCCAAAGAGTATGAAGCTCGTTTCCCGGGCATCGTCCGCGCAGTTCACCAGGAGAACAAGGGGCACGGCGGTGCCGTCAACACCGGTCTTCGGGAAGCCACCGGATTGTATTACAAAGTGTGTGACAGCGATGACTGGCTGGACTATGATTCCTTCATGAAGGCCCTGAGTATCTTGAAGGAAATGACGGAGCAGGGGACGGAGGTGGATGCCTTCATTTCCAACTATATCTACGACAAGGTCGGCGCCAAGCACAAGAAGACCATGCACTACACCGGCTTTTTCCCGGAGGAGAGGATTTTTACCTGGGATGAGATCAAAAAGCCGCTGGCAGCGGACAAGTACGTGCTCATGCACTCCCTGATTTACAGGACGGCTCTTCTGAGGGAGGCCGGGCTCAACCTGCCGGAGCACACCTTCTACGTGGACAACCTGGTTGTCTTCCAGCCCATGGTCTATGTCAAGACCCTGTATTACCTCAACATGACCATGTATCACTATTACATCGGCCGTGCGGATCAGAGCGTGCAGGAGCAGATCATGATCAAGAGACTGGACCAGCAGCTCCTGGTGACCCGGATGATGATCGACGAGTACCGGTCGAACCTGGTGGCCAGCTCCAAACAGCTTGATTTCCTGGTCCACTACATGTCCATCATGATGACCGTTTCCTCCGCCCTCCTGCTCAGAAAGGGCGACGCGGAGGCCCTGGCTGAGAAGGACCATCTCTGGGAGTATCTGAAAAATAAAGACCAGACCCTCTACAAGGAGATCCGTAACGGTCTCCTTGGCCACGCCTGCAATCTGAAGGGCAGGACCGGGCGCAAGCTCATGCTGACTTGCTATTCGGTGGCGCAGAAGCTGTACGGGTTCAACTGAAAACTGGGAATCAGGGACGGTTCCTTTTCCCACTTTTCGTTTTACGAAAAGTGGGAAAAGGAACCGTCCCTGATTCCCAGTTTGGTTTCGCAAAAAGAGACAGAGGGACGGGCCTTTTTACGCAAATTCTTCGATTTGCGTAAAAAGGACCGCCCCTCTGTCTCCACGTCTTAAACAATGACCTGCAGGTTCTTCCCCAAGCAGGAGACGCAGGGGCTGTCGGGAAACCCCCCCGGTTCCC
>CAMONF010000317.1 GCA_946620335.1 uncultured Clostridia bacterium | reverse complement strand
TCGCCGTCGCCGTCAAGGAAGGAGGTCCGGATCCGACCAGCAACTTCAAGCTTGCGGCTGTGATCCAGAAGGCCAAGGCCAACAACATGCCCAACGACACCATCGAGCGCGGCATCAAGAAGGCCGCCGGCGAAGGCAGCGCCAACAACTACGAGACCATCACCTACGAAGGGTACGGCCCGGGCGGCACAGCCATCATCGTGCGCACCCTGACCGACAACAAGAACCGGACGGCCGCCTATGTCAGATCCTGCTTCACCAAGGGCGGCGGCAACATCGGCACACCGGGCTGCGTCTCCTTCATGTTCGACGAGAAGGGACAGATCATCATCGACAAGGAAGAGTGCGACGCCGATCCCGATGATCTCATGATGCTGGCCCTCGACGCAGGCGCGGACGATTTCAGCGAGGAGGAGGACAGCTACGAGGTCGTCACCTCCCCGGATGCCTTCCTGGAAGTCGAGAAGGCCCTGCGCGCCGAGAACCTTCCCATCGTCTCCGCTGAGGTGACCATGCTCCCGCAGAATTATGTCACCCTCACGGACGAGAAAGCCATCAGCCAGCTGGAGCGCATTCTTGACATGCTGGATGAGAGCGACGACGTTCAGGACGTCTACCACAACTGGGACGAAGCGTAAGCCTTTTGGCATGAAACCGTTCGGTGGAAACCCGGCCAGGAGACTGGGCGGAGAGCAGCGGAGCGGAGACCTTATTATTGGCGGGGGACAGCCTGTCTCCCGCGTGCACGTGCAAATGGACCATGGAAGGGCTGCCGGCGGCGGGTGCTGCTGACAGCCTAAAGTGGTCATATGCATTCATTCAACTATTAGCAAGGAGCCGAGTCACTTCCCATGGACTATTTGCTGGCTTTACTATCCGGCGCCCTTCAGGGGGCCACGGAATTCATACCGGTGAGCTCATCCGCCCATTTTGTGATTCTGCGGGCCTTTGCCCTGTCAGGGGTGGATGCGGCGGCCATGGATGCCTTTCTCCATCTCGGGAGTCTGGCCGGGCTCATGCTTGCCCTCCAGGAGGATCTGGGGCATATCGCCGCCCAGCTCCTCATCATTTTCCGGGATGCCCTCAAAAATGCAGGCATTTTCCTTCGGAGTCTTCGGGACCGGGAGGAACCCCGCTATGCCCGGACGCTGACTTCCAACTACCGCCGGCTGGCCATCCTCATGCTGGCCGCGTCCCTGCCGACAGCAGTGATCGGCCTGGCCCTGCGGCGGCTGGCCCTTAAGTTCTATGGATCCACCCTCTATACAGGAGCCGCTCTTATGGTGAGCGGTGTGGTGATCCTGGTGGTGAGCAGGATCCGTCCCACCGGGCGTCTTCCCAAGGAGGTATCCATCCGGAAGGGGTTCATTTCCGGCATCGTGCAGGGCTTCTGTGTTCTGCCGGGCCTTTCGAGGGCCGGCCTCACCATGTCCGCAGCCATCCTCATGGGCTTCGGGCGGAAGATGGCGGTGCGCTACGCATATCTGATCGGAATTCCGGCCATAGCCGGCGCGGCTGTGCTGGAGCTTGTCCTGGCAGGAAGCGGCGGATTGATTGCCGCGGAGATGCTGGGCGTTTATGTGACAGGTATGGCCGCTGCCGCGGTGGCCTCCTTTGTTTTCGTGAAGGGTCTCCTCGGCATGTCGAGGTCCCTTCCGCTGGCGGTTTTTGCCGCCTACAATATGCTGCTGGGCGTGTCGGCTATCGTGCTTCATCTGCTGCCGCCCGCGTGACCTTCATTGACACCTGCTTTTACAGGGCCGGTGACGGGAGCCCGACGCGGCTGCCGATTGTAATATAGAAGAGACGCAGGCAGACCGCCGCCTTGTTCCGGCATGGCTGCAGCCCGGCTGGTGTCCCCAGTCCGGAGAGCGTCTTCTAATCATTTTGAGAAAAGGAAACATATGGCATCTGGTACTAAGAAAAAGAGCACATCCTCAGGCAGTTCGGGCACAAAGAAGGCGGCGGCCAAAAAGACCGGCGCTGTGAAAGCTGCGCCCAAAAAGACAGCTGCCGCCAAGAAGTCCTCGTCCGGTACCCGGTCCAAGGCAGTGGCCAGTCAGACATCCTCCACCCGTGGCCGGGCCAATTCCACATCGACTTATCTCGATGAGAATGCCGCGCCCATCGGCCAGGAGATCATGGTCTGGGTGGTGGCGGCTGCGGCCGTACTCATTCTGATCAGCTGCTTTATTCCCCAGGGCGTGGCCGGGAGTGCCATCAGCGCCTTCTTCTTCGGTCTCTTTGGCTTTATGGCCTATATTTTCCCCTTCGCCCTCTTTTTTGGATTTGCCTATTATCTGAGGAACCGCAGCCGGGATCCCTATACCTGGCGGCAGCTCCTCGGTTTCGCCTGCTTTTTTATCTTCCTGTGCGCTCTGGTGCATCTGCTCTTTTACGACAATTTCCCCGCTGACTCGCCCATAGAGTATTATCGGATCTCCTCGGAGGACCGGATCGGGGGCGGCCTGACCGGCGGGACGCTTGTCTTCATTTTCCAACTGGCCTTCGGAGTCGTCGGCGCCTACGTGCTGACGGTGGCAGGGCTCGCGATTTCCTTCATTATGTTTACCCAGAAGCCATTCTTCACCTCGCTGGGCATTTCCGATGAGGACGCCCGTCAGAGGCGGCTTGCGCGGGATTTGGCCCGGGCCGAAAAGCGGGAGCGCGACGACCGCATGCGGCGGCTTAGGGAGGAGAAGCGGATTGAAGAGGAGCGCCGTGCTCTGGCGGAGAAGAACCGTCTGGCGGAGGAAGCCCTGGCCAGGAGCCGTGCCCTGGAGGCGGCGGCCAGGAGCCGGGCGGAGGAGAGCCGGGTGGATCCGGATGAGAAGGCCCTGGAAGAGCAGCGCAAGATCGATATCAGCTACATGATGAACGACCGGGGCACGAGCCGCCGGGGAAGGGGCAGGGCGTCTGCCGCTTCGGAGCCGTCTGTTCCGGATTTCCTCAAGGAGTTCACCGCGCAGAAGGCGGAGAGAAAGAAGACAGGGCATGCTGCTTCCGCAAAGCAAGCTTCTTCCGACAAGGCAGAGGGGGCCTCTGTCTCGGAGATCATGGAGGCGGAGAGCAGCTCGCTGGCTGACAATATCGCAGCGATTTTCGAGGAGAAAGAGGCAGGCTCAGCCATGGCTGCGGAGGCTCCCGCGGCGTCTGCACCGGCCTCATCGGAGGATCTTGAAATCCTTGACGCAGAGAAATACGCGGCCGACGAACCGCCCGCCGACGATTTCTTCCTCGACATGGATGAGGATGACTACGGCATGCCCGAAGAGACGGAACCGGAAGAGCCTGCCCTGGACATCGCTCCCGAGGAAGAGCCTGCTCCCAAGCGGAAACGGAAGACGTCCGTCCGCCTCTCCGACGATGACCTGAAGAAGGAGACGGACCGGCTCAAGCAGGCTGTCAAGACCGACAAGGCTGACAAGCCTGTGCCTGCGGAGAGCACAGAGAACGATTCTGCACACAGATTATACCCCGGAGAACGGGAAAAATACCTTCCGTCCCTGGAGCGGCTTGCCCCGCCGGCTGTCGGGACCGGTGATACCCGGTCGGAGACGGAGGACAAGAAGCGGAAGCTGGCTGAGCTCTTCTCCAGCTTTAACGTGGACGCCAGGGTCGGCAATGTGAGCGTCGGTCCCACAGTCACCCGCTATGAAATCTACCCGGGTACCGGCGTCAAGGTCAGCAAGATCACCGGCCTGCAGGACGATATCAAGCTCAAGCTGGCCACGGCTGACATCCGGATCGAGGCCCCGATCCCCGGTACCAACGCCATCGGCATCGAGGTCCCCAACAGCACCAACGTCGTCGTGAATCTCCGGGAGATCCTGGAAGACCCGGCCTACGTCCGGGCCAAGTCCAAGCTCACCTTCGCTGTGGGCAAGGACCTGGGCGGCAAGGCGGTGGTCTTCAACATCGCCAAGATGCCCCACCTGCTGATCGCCGGTGCCACCGGCTCCGGCAAGTCGGTCTGCATCAATACCGTGATCATGAGTATCCTCTACAAGGCACGGCCGGATGAGGTGAAAATGCTCATGATCGACCCCAAGATGGTAGAACTAAAGGTTTACGACAACCTGCCCCACCTCCTGATCCCGGTGGTCACCGACGCCAAGAAGGCGGCCGGCGCCCTCAACTGGGCCGTCCAGGAGATGATGGACCGTTACTCCAAGTTCTCCTCCTTCAGCGTCAGGGACATCGCCGGCTACAACGCTTCTCTGGACAAGAAAAATGCGGACATTGCCGAGCAGAACTTCATCCACGGGAACGACGAAGGCTACAAGCCCAAGGCGCCCTATCAGAAGATGCCGCAGATCGTCGTCATCGTCGACGAGCTGGCCGACCTCATGATGGTGGCCCCCAAGGAGGTGGAGGAATCCATCTGCCGTCTGGCCCAGCTGGCCAGAGCGGCGGGTATCCACCTGATCATCGCCACCCAGCGGCCTTCGGTCAACGTTATCACCGGCCTGATCAAGGCCAACATGCCTTCGCGAATCGCGCTGGCGGTTTCTTCAAACGTTGACAGCCGGACCATCATCGACATGAACGGAGCCGAAAAGCTTCTTGGCAACGGTGACATGCTCTTTTATCCCCAGGGCTACTCCAAGCCCGTCCGCGTCCAGGGCGCCTTTGTCCGGGACGAGGAGATCAGCAGCGTCATGGAGTTCTATGAGGCCATGTCTGAGGACAGCGGAACGGATACTGAGAAGGCCAGGCAGATCGAGGCTGTCATCACGAGCAGCGTGAACAACTCCGGCACCTCTGCCGCCGGACAGCCCGCTGAGCAGGAGGACGGCCGCGACGAGTACTTCGTCAAGGCGGGCCGCTTCATTATCGAGAAGAAAAAAGCCTCCATCGGCATGCTGCAGAGAAATTATAAGATCGGCTTCAACCGGGCGGCCCGGATCATGGACCAGCTGGCTGAGGCGGGCGTCGTCGGTCCGGAGGAGGGCACCAAGCCCAGGAAGATTCTGATGACCGTCGACGAGTTCGACGCGGCCTTCGGCAGCGGCGGGGCTGACTTTTTTGCGGAGGTACCTGACGAGTTGACACCTTTCGATGAATTCTGATCAGGTAATGGGTGATTAGACCTATGAAATGCCAAAACTGCGGATCGGAAATCCCAAACGGAATCATGACCTGCCCCGCCTGTGGGGCGGAGGTGCGGCTGGTACCGGACTACGAATCGCTGGACGACCTTCTGGCGGGGCGTTACAACCACCGGGAGGAAGAAACCGAGGAGGAGTCCGGATGGTTCTTCCCTGTGAAGAAGGCAGCCAAGGCTGCCGCCATTCTCCTGTGTATTTTGGCCGCCGCCGGGGTGTTTTTGCATTTTTACCTTGATTCCAGGAAACGGACCGATTATGATTATCAATTAAAGGAAGCCCAGACCTGCCTGGACGAAGGCAACTATCTGGACGCCCTGACGCATGTACGGCTGGCCCTGAAGGTCAGGCCGGAGGCGGAGGAGGCAAGGCTGACCGAGGCGGAGATCCTGATTCGGCAGAAGGACTACGAGTCCGCTCTGCCGGTCCTTAAGGCGGTGATTTCTCTCAACCCGGCTTCTCTGGAGGCCTTTGAAGCCCTGATTTTCATTTACGATGAGGAGGGGAATACGGCAGCCATCAAGAAGCTGCTCGACGGAGCCGATGAGGTGGTGCGGTCGGAATTCGACGATTTCATCAGCGATCCTCCGGTCGTTATCCCTTCCGAGGGCGTCTATTATAAGGCGGTCACCGTAAAGGGCAGGGCGGAGAAGGATGCGGTCATCTATTACAGTTTGGACGGGACCGATCCTGTTGCCGGCGGCCGGCTGCTGGGGGAGACTCTCTCCCTCGGGCAGGGGGACTACGAGCTTCGCTTTGCGGCTGTCAACGAGAACGGCATTGTCTCGGACCTGGTGCTCCGCAGCTTTACGGTGCTGGGGGCAGATCCTTCCGGATTATCCATTTCACCTGCCTCGGGGGACTACGATGCAGGCCGGCAGATCCTTGTCACAGCGGAGGGCAGCGATGTGCGCTATGCCTTTGACTCGCTTCAAGGCGCCGAGGCCATTCCTGCGGACGGCGTGATCGACATGCCGGAGGGTCGGCATACCCTGTATGTTTTCATTTACAGGGAAAATGAAGACCTGGCTGTTGTCGCGAGCCGCACCTATTATGTCAGTTAAGTCCGTAGAAGGAACATCCCGATTCGGATTTACATTTTTTTCTACCTGTCCCCATTGCAGGGTGCCAGGACCGCTACTTATGGAGGAGGTAACCATGTACAAGATCCTTAGAAAAGAGCAGCTCAGCGAAGTAGTATGGCTGATGGATGTCGAAGCTCCGCTGGTTGCCCGCCACTGCCAGCCCGGGCAGTTCGTCATCGTCAAGAAAGACGAGATCGGAGAGCGCATTCCGCTCACCATCTGCGACTATGACAGAGAACGCGGCGTCATCACCATCGTTTTCCAGCCGGTAGGCGTCTCTTCCAACAAGTTCCTTGAGCTTGAGGCCGGAGATTCCTTCCAGGATTTTGTAGGACCTCTCGGCAGACCCTCCGATATCCTTGAGATGAGCGAGGAGGAGCTTAAGAGCAAGAAGTTCCTCTTTGTTGCCGGCGGCGTCGGCACTGCTCCGGTCTATCCCCAGGTCAAGTGGCTCCATGAGCACGGTATTGCGGCGGATGTCATTATCGGCGCGCGCACTAAGGACCTCCTTTTCTTCGAGGACAAGATGCGCGAGGTGGCCGGTAACCTTTATATCACCACAGACGACGGCTCTTACATGCATAAGGGTGTCGTCACGACCGTGATCGATGAGAATGTAGCGGCCGGCAAGGAGTACAACCACTGCGTTGCCATCGGCCCCATGATTATGATGAAGTTCGTTTGCCTCACCACTGCCAAGTACAACATTCCCACTGTCGTCAGCATGAACCCCATCATGGTGGACGGCACGGGCATGTGCGGCGCCTGCCGCCTGACTGTGGGCGATGAGATCAAGTTTGCCTGCGTGGACGGACCCGAGTTCGACGGTTTCAAGATCAACTGGACGGAGTGCATGAAGAGATCCCAGATGTACAAGACCGAGGAAGGCCGTGCCATGCTCGCCTACAAGGAAGGCAAGAGCCATCACGGCGACTGCGGCAATGGAGGTGACAAATAATGGCAGCAAAAGGTATGGTAAGAGTCCCGATCAGGGAGCAGGAAGCAAAGGTTCGCGCCACCAATTTCGAAGAGGTCTGCCTTGGCTACAATGAGGAGGAAGCCGTCGCGGAGGCGGAGCGCTGCCTGAACTGCAAGAATCCCCGCTGCGTACAGGGCTGCCCTGTCAGCATCAACATT
>CAMONF010000316.1 GCA_946620335.1 uncultured Clostridia bacterium | reverse complement strand
GGAACACCGGTCCTGATCGTCAGGAACTGACTTTTCGAAAAAAAGTGGGAATCAGGGACGGTTCCTTTTCCCAGTTTTCAAAGAAAACTGGGAAAAGGAACCGTCCCTGATTCCCACTTTTTTCCGTTTTTACCGAAAAGTCAGTTCCTGACGATCAGGACCGGTGTTCCCATCGGCGCATTCTCGTAGAGATACTGGGCAGAATTGTAGGACAGGTTCACGCAGCCGTGAGACCCGCTGTAGAGATAAGTCTGGGTGCCGAACTGGGAGTTGGACCGCCAGGAGGCATCATGGAGTCCGTATCCTGCGTAGAACCGCATCCAGAAGTTGACGAAGGACCGGTAGCCGGGGTTGCCCTGCTCGTCGTAGTCTCCCTCCAGGTAGATGCCGCGGGACTTGCCGATAACGGAGTAAATGCCGGTGGGTGTCCAGCGGTCGTACTCGCGGCCGGAAACGCAGCCGCAGTAGAAGACCAGATCCCCGTCAATGTAGTAGTAGACGGACTGGGTGGGGATATCCACCTCGATGTAGGTGTCGCCGATGGAATTGGGGCAATCCTTCTGGTAGGTGTAAGTCAGATCGAAGGTGCCGCTCTTGCCGTTCTCGAAGCAGGTCTTCATTTCCCGGGCGACCACGTCCTGGTTGATGACATGACCCCAGGTGGATCCCATATCAAAGTAAACGGTGCCCAGGTCTGTGGACTTAAAGGGAAGACGGTCCGTCATGATATCGGTCTCCGCCATCTCAGCGACGAAGGAACGGATACTCTTTGTCAGGGTCTCCTCGTCGATATCCTTGTACATGTATCCGTTCTCCTCCAGGCCGGTGAGCTCGATGAGGTCGTCGGAATCGAAGGTCATGACCCCTTCCTCCTCAGGCATATTGTAGGAAATCGACACCTTGAAGATCTTGTTGAGGTGGGCCAGCCGCTCGTTCATGGCCTCGTCATCGGCATAGACCGCCGGTTTCAAATAAATCCCGTCCACAGCCGCTGCGTCCAGCCTGGCTTCATTGCGGGCGGCGCAGTCGAGCACCGCTTCCGTGAGGGCCGCAGGGTCGATCTCGTTGCCCTCCACCTCCGGGATGATGGCGAACCGGCCGCTCTTTGTGTAATGCATGCGGGCGTCCCTCGGGGAGACGATGCCTTCCCCGCTGACCTCCTCGAAGCCTTCCACGATCTCCATCAGCTTGTCCACGCTGAAGGAAGCCGGCGTCTCGATCTCATAGGGGGTCCCGGCCACAAAACCCTTGCCCCAGGTGTACCGGTTCTGGCCTTCCATGAGGTTCTTGACCCGCTTGCCGGGCAGGTAAGTGAAATCAAAATCATCGGACTTTATGGTGTGGGTGTGGCCGCCGAGAAGGTCGATGGTCAGCGAATAGTTCTCGACGTTCTGCCGCAGCACATCCTCCGCCTCTTCCACCGTCATGCCGCCGACGTCAATGCCGTTGATGGTGGTCTTCATGATAAAGCGCTCTTCGAACTGCTGGGCGTAGGCTGCGTAGCCGATGCCCAGGGCAGCCACCGCCACCGCGGCGATGATGAGCGGACGCTTGCTTTTCTTTTTCTTCTCCGGTTCTTCGGAAGTCGGCGCTTCTTCCGCCTGCGGGGCCGGCGCCGGTGCCGACGCATCCTCGCCCTGGACAGCTTCCCGCATGGCCTCCGCCACAGCGGCCGCGCCCTTCGGGGCCTCAGAGCCGGGCTGACCATCCGCCGGGGATATACCCTCTTCAGGAGCAGCTGCCTCTGCTCCGGAGCCCGCGGGAGCTTCCTCTGCCGGGATTGCTTCCTGATTGCCAGGTTCCTCTACCGGATAGTCTTCCTGATAGCCGATTTCTTCCGGAAGAAAGTCTTCCTGGCTGCTGGCTTCCTCTATCGGATAGTCTTCCGGATAGCCGGTTCCCTCTGTCGGAAAATCTTCCTGACTGACAGCTTCTTCTATCGGGAAATCTTCCTGACCGGCTGCGTTCTCTGTGGGGATATTCGCCTGGCCGCCAGTGTTCTCCCCGGCTGCGGAAGGATCCGGAAGGGATGTCCCGCTTTCCTCCGGAAAAAGGGACTCCCAGAGGGCTTCCGTGACCTTTTCTTTTTCCATCATATCACCCCTGATCCAAATAACTGTTGCCGGCCCGCGGACCGGCTCCGCCTACATAGCAGGCCGGTTTTTCATGGCCGCCTGCCTGCGAAATTGTAGAGAATAGTCCAAATTGCATTATAATACAGGCCGTTGGGGAAACAAACAGATTTAACAGAATCTTAATCTACCAAATAATACCATTTTAGTGGGGATGTGTTTGTATATTGTGACCAATTATCCTCCTTTTCCAGTCCCGTAACCGGCATTTCTTCCATATTTTGGGATCCGCAAAAAAGAGTAAAGGACACTTGGTCAGCCCCCCGGCACATGTGGCTTCCGGTCCCCCTGAACGTGAAAACGGACAGAACTGCGATTGCAATTCTGTCCGCTCACTGGGCTGCGGAAGAAGGGACTTGAACCCTCACGACATTGCTGCCACTAGATCCTTAGTCTAGCTCGTCTGCCAATTCCGACACTTCCGCGCGTCAACAAAAGCTATTATATATAGAGACCTGCCTTCTGTCAACACTTTTTTGAAAAATTTTTTTCTTTTTTTTTCATGCCTGAAATCGCCCTCTTCACCGCCCGCCAGGAGTCTGGCAGCACACTGCCAGGCACCGTGGAACTCCTTTTATGCGAGCTGGCCGGTCCTTGTGCCGGATTACCTTCCTGCCGCTCTAAGCCTGGCATTCAGGCAGGCCCATCAGGCATGACTCCCGGCAGTCTCCCGGCCACTAAAGCCCTGCCTCTCAGAGCGTCTCCTCCCAGGCCCGAAGCTCGACGGCATAGGCGGCTTCGTTGTCCCCCACATACCACTGGTACAGGTCTTCATAGCTGTCGAAGATCCTCACCTCTATGCCCTCCGGATCTGCCTCGGCCCAGCCCTCCGGCCCGATGACCAGGTCCCGGACATAAGCCAGGTACCAGATTTCATGCTCGCCCCAGGGCTCCTCCTGGTCTTCGACATACTCCGTCATGGAGGACTCGCAGATGAGCCCCAGACTGTCAGCGGTATCCATGCCGCTGTGGTCCTCCGGATCCCTCCTCACAAGCAATACGGTCTCATACCCCTCCCGGGGCCCGAACTCCGTCCGGATCATGAAATTGTCCTTGGAGGCGAGGAAGGCCTCCTGCTCGTCCGCTGCCTCCCGCAGGGCAGCCTTCAGCTGGTCGTAAACCTCCTCCGGTATCTGGTCCAGGGAATCCGCGTAGCGGACCCCCTCCTCGGCAGCGTCCGCTTCCGTGTAGGCTTCCTCCACAGCTGCCTCCACAGCCTCCTCAGCGGTCCAGGCCGCCTCAGGGCTCTCGGTTGCCGTCTCCTTCTCCCGGCCGCATCCAAAAAGCGCTGCTGTCCCCGCAAGGGCCGCACACAAAACTCCCATCCATCTTCTATTCGCCCGGCGCATGGTGTCCTCCTATCTGCAGGTCATGGTTGATGTATCAGTCTTACCATACTTTTGGGAGATTGTCCATATATTCGGAGAATTGTACTATTAATCGTAAAAAGTTAAAACTAAGAGGATACAAGTTAACGAAAAACTGGGAATCAGGGACGGTTCCTTTTCCCACTTTTCGATTTCGAAAAGTGGGAAAAGGAACCGTCCCTGATTCCCAGTTTTTCGTTTCGAAAGCAGGAAAAGGAACCGACCTTGATTCCCAGTTTGTTCCCACCTCAGCCAATCACCCGATCAGCCTCAGAATATCGTTATACATGACCACCACCATAAGAATGACCAGGAAGCCCAGGGCCACGGTCTGGGTGATCATTTCCACCTTCCGGTCCATGGGCCGGCGGCGGATGGCCTCGATGGCCAGGAAGAGAAGTCGGCCGCCGTCCACGCCGGGGATGGGCAGAAGGTTCATGACGCCCAGGTTGGCCGACAGGAGGATGATCAGATTGATCATGTTCATCCAGGTCATGAGCGGCCCTTCCTCCTTGGTCTCCTCGTAGGTCGTGCTGACGATGTCAACAACGCCCACAGGGCCGGAGAGGTCCTGGACCCCGAAACGGCCGGTGAACATGGCGCCGAGGGACTTGACGACCGTCTGGATCCAGTAGCGGACCTCCGTCAAGCTGTAGCGGATGACGCCGATGGGCGAAGTGTTGACCCGGCCCAGGTTGTAGGAGAAACCGGCGGACAGGGACCTGCTCTCCACCGGGGTGAAAGTCAGGGTGACTTCCTCGCCGCCCCTCAGGACCACGATGGTCATTTCGCTCCCGTCCATGGGATTGGCGTCGAAGTACTCATTCATGCTCTGGGAGGTCGTGATTTCATTTCCATTGATGGAAATGACCACACCCCCCGCCATTCCGCCGGCCTCGGCGAAAGGCGCGCCCTCCGACACGGCCTGGATCACCGCCTTCGGCTCATCCAGGTTGT
>CAMONF010000315.1 GCA_946620335.1 uncultured Clostridia bacterium | reverse complement strand
CCCATGTCCATTGGACGGAGAACACGAATCATAACTGGCCAAAAAAGTCCCCAACTAAAATCGCTTGTGTCCTTGACAAGGGGTACAATTCACACCGCAAGCACCAGGCTCCACACGAAAATCGAAGGAATAGATAATACCGTCGATACCACGACCATCTTGGCCGCGAACTCCGGCGCGCAGTCGTACTTGGCGGAAAGCATGCTGGTCGTGGTCGCGGCCGGCATGGCGGCCAGGATCACGCAGAGGCCCATGATGAGTCTCGAAATGAGGCCGAGCCTGAGAAGCGGCAGCAGGACCAGAGCGATGACGCCCGGGATGAGCACGAGGCGCTCGATGGAATAACGAAAGACCAGCTTGTCCAGGAAGTCCGAGGGCCTGACGTTGGACACGATCATGCCGATGACCAGCATGGACAGGGCCGTGTTGCATTTCCCGATGGTGGTCAAGAGGTCGATGAGCACATCCGGCAGAATCGTGACTCCAGTGAAGACCTTCGTTACCATGATGACGATACCCGCTACGCAGGCGATGACGCAGGGATGGGTGACTACCTTTCGTATAGTCTCTTTTGTATCCTTGGTTCCGCTGAAAAGGGCGACGCCCTCGGACCACATCATGATCCGCACAGGCGTCAGATAGATGCTGGCCAGCATAAGGCCCATATCCCCATAAAGTCCTTGAGCGATGGGGTTGCCAAGAAAACCGGCGTTGGATATGAGAAGCCCGTAGAGGAGACATTTCCTGCGTTTTTCGTCCAGCCTTCCGTAGGCTATCCTGCCGTAGACCATGCTGAAGAGCAAAATGCCGGCAGAGATCACCAGCACCTGCAGACACTCAATGATGGTGCTCTTGTCTATGTCCTGGACGAAGGATATGACGATATTACAGGGCAGAACGAGATTGATGACCAGGTCTGTGATATTCCTCTGCCCCTCGGCGCCCACCATGTTCCTCTTTCGAAGAAACATTCCGATCCCGATCAGTGCGAAAATAGTAAATTGAAGCTTGAGTAATGCGTACATGTCTGCTCCTGATGTCATTCTGAATTTCTCAGGAAGAATGGCTCCTCTTTTGCAAGGAGCAGCCTCCCTGTCAATATGTATTCATTTTTCAGCGACGACGATACAATTGGAATCCGGGAATTCCATCGGCTCCTCCCCTTTTTCGGGATCCGGCCGGCTGATCTCCACCAGCGGACTTAAGTGAGTCTTATATCCCTCCTCGAGAAGTGACCGGGCCTCCACCACCGTCATGCCATGTCCGGCGAAGAACTTACGGAAGTCATCCAGGCGGAAGTAGCCGAAGCACTCCTGCACCTCATGGGGAAATGACTGCACACCCCAGGTGTAGGTATACAGGAATTCCCTTCCATAGTTCATATCCGTCACAACTGAACGCTCATCAGCGTTCAGCTCCGCGCATTTCTCCTCATCGCTGAGGCCGTCCATCCCGCGGAAATCCCTTAGGAACTGCCGGAAAAAATCCAGACCCTCCGGGGTCTTGAAGCGGATCTTCATTTTCCCCGTATCCGGCGTCTTTACGCCGTCCCGTATAACAATGCGACCGCCGGGATTCAGGGAATCGATGGCGTATCTCAGGGCCAGCTCAATGGACCGCAGGTCGAACTTTCCCTTCCCCAGGTCCGTGTAGGAGTAGATCTCATGGATGATGGAGGAGAAAATGATGGTGTCCGCCTTCTCCGCAAGAGGCCCCTCCACGAAATTATGCCTGACCGCCGTCCAGCGGCTTCCCTGGTCCTCCCGCTTCTTTAAGAGGGTCTCTATCACATTTCTTGAAATATCGGTCCCGATGATCTCCCTGTCCGGGAACCTTCTCTCCAGCTCATCCAGAAGAACACCGCCGCCTGAACCTACGTCGACGATTCTCTCCCCCTTCACGTAATCGAGGATCGAGAGCTTCGTGCTCTGGTCGGCGTCATTCATGGTCGCCAGGTAACCCTCCTCGTTATTCATCCGGTCAAAGGCGTCCCGTCTGAATCCGAAGGTATCGTAGAGCATGGTGATGCTCTTCTCATAAGTGAGAATCCCTGAGCGCTCCGCTTCCACGCAGAAATCGATCAACTTCTCACAGACCGGCGTGAACTTGACACCGATCAGGAGGGAAATTCGGTTCTTTTCAAAGGAGAAGGACACATGCTGGCCGTACTCCACAGGATCCGCCAGCCATCTCTCCAGAATTCTCTGCTTGTAGACGTTGACATGCTTTTTGCCGACATAGTCGTAATACATGGCATCCGCCAGGGGCTTGAAATTGAGATGTCGTATCTCTTCCGCCCCGCCATCTGACCCGGCCAAGTATTCGACCGCCTTCTCACAGATGCGGGCCGCGTTGGCAAATCCAAAGGGCTCCAGGGCGGACTGAAAATACCAGAGGTCATAAAAGGGGAAAATACGAGCCGCGAACATGGACACAGCATTCTTTCCCGGCTCCCCACACTCCGGCAGCAAGGCTTTGAGCCGCTGCATAGCGGGCATCGCGTCAGCATGTCCATCCACCAGACATTTTCCGAATGCCTTTATTTTCCCGGACACCTTCTGCCAGATGGCAGGATCCACGGCGCTGATAATGCATTCGTTCAGGACCATGAAGACGTCCAGAAAGCGCTTCTCACCCATCGACGCCGCCACCGGAGCCAGGCCCATGCTGCTGTCCATGCCGCACTCTCCGCGAACGTACTGTCCCGGCAGCCCGTGGAGCTTGATCAGAAGGAAGGCGGCGTCCGTCTCCGGGCGCCTGACGCAGTGATGGTCGGCATAAATCATGGCGGAAGCTTCATTGTGGATATCCAGCGGATAGCCGCGCGCGAGCCATCGCCGGCGGTCCTCCGCGGAGCCCGCCTTGGCCACCTCCGACCAGCAAAGGACCGTCCTCACAAGGCGATAATCTGTGTCATCAAGATCCGCGGCGGAGGCGGACTCATCCAAAATGTCCAGCGTCCTCAGGCAGTAGGCCAGCGCGGCGTTCTTCTTTTTATCGGCCATCTCGCCGATCCGCTCCACATTCCAGTAGGGCCGGTCGGCAGACACCAGGTAGCGAAGCCATGGATTGCCTGCGAGAGCCTCCGGCTTGACTGTTCCGTCTGTTTCAAAGTATCTGTTTTCATTTACGCTCATCATTCCATGCTCCCTGTTTTAACTGGATGTCTTCACTCGCATGCTATTTTCACGGTCGATCCAGGCGGACAGGGATATGGACACAAGAATGCCCATGACACTGCCCAGGGCCAAAATGGCCCCCAGCGCGCCGTTGGAATAGCCCAGACCCTGAAGATACACGGCCGCAAAACTCACGCTGAGGCAAAAGCTCATCCAAAATCCCGCCTGGATGAAGGAAAAGGTCCACAGCGGTCTGTTCATAAAACCTTTGTTGGCATTTGTTTCCGTTTCTCCCTGCCTTATCTCTTCTTCATCTTCTCATCCGCCCACTGATACACGGACTCCAGAGCCGGAATCAAGGGGTTCACAATAGGTAGAAAGCTCAGCAGTCAACCCAACAGCATCCTGCAAGTACCTGCTCATGCTCGTGAAATGCGTTTTCTGCCCGGAGAAATCGCCCGCTCCGGACAAACCAGTATACAGAGATGACAGCCCACACATTTCTGTCCGTCCAGGATCGGTCTTCTTTCCTCGTTCAATCGAATCGCCTGGTGGCCGCCATCTGCACAGGAAATCTCGCATCTTCCACACCCAATGCACTTTTCACGTCTGAATCTCGGAAAGACCACAGTATCCCGTTCCAATACGTCGGTTGTGTCACTGACAGAATCCAATGCAAGCCCTACGGCCTCTTTCACACTTGAAAATCCCTTTTCCGCAAGGTAGTAATTGAGTCCGGCTTTGAGGTCGTCGATGATGCGATAACCGTACTGCCTCACTGCTGTCGTGACCTGAACGCTGCCGGCGCCAAGCAAAATGAATTCCAGCGCGTCTGACCAATTCTCCACACCGCCCATAGCGCTGATGTGCATGCCCTGAATTTCAGGATTCTGCCCCAACTCCGCGATAAAACGCAGGGCAATGGGCTTGACCGCATTGCCGCTGTAACCACCCACGGCAGACATCCCATGCACTGCAGGGGAGGAAACGTAGGTATGGGGATTTACTCCGATAATACTCTTAATCGTATTGATGGCAGCGATTCCATCTGCGCCACCGCGCTTTGCTGCCTCACCAGCCGGACTCATAGTCGCCACATTTGGCGTGAGCTTGGCAAGGATCGGAAGCCTTGTTCCCCGCCTTGCCGCAGTTGTGAATCGCTCCACCAGCTCCGGGACCTGGCCGATGTCCGAGCCGAGGCCGTCATCCATCATGTTGGGGCAGGAAAAGTTCAGCTCAATGGCATCCGCGCCGTTCTCCTCGCAGAGCCTGGACAGCTCTTCCCACTCCGCTTCATTCTGCCCCATGATGGAGGCCAGAATGAATTTGCCGGGATATTTCTCTTTCAGTCGTCGGAAGATCTCCATGTTTTCCGCTACGCTGTGGTCGGAGAGCTGTTCGATATTCTTGAAGCCGACGATGTTTCCGTTATCTCCCGTGATAGCGGAAAAGCGTGGCGACGCTTCGTGTATATCGAAGGAGCAAATGGTCTTGAAAGCAACGCCTGCCCAGCCCGCCTCAAAGGCGCGCTCGCACATGTCATAGGTGCTGGCCACCACAGAGGACGAGAGCAGGAACGGATTTTCCAGCGTAAATCCACACAGGTCCGTGCGAAGCCTGCTCTCCTCTTCCGGCAGAGGGAGCTCCAGCTCCGGCTTTACCTCGTCGTGCAGCCGCGTCATCAACTCCCGGATGGGAACCTCATGCGGCCGGACACAGGCGCTCTCGCAAGGGGCGGAGCAATTCAGGCAGGGATTAACTGTCGGGAATCTTGATGCGGCGGTTTTCTCATTGTCAAACCATATGCTTCGAAGCAGACCTGCCGGATCAAGTTTTACGCAGGAGCTTGTACAAGGGGCGTGCTGACAGAGCACACACTTAAGCATATCCGAGCGAAACAATTTTTTCTCAAACATTTTTATTCCTCCATCCACTCGCTGTCATTCCAATCCGCTCCGGCTGATAGATTCCCATGGTCTATTCGAAGGAAGCGTGAAAAACTCACCATTTCGGATTGCTGTTGCTGCGCTCAT
>CAMONF010000314.1 GCA_946620335.1 uncultured Clostridia bacterium | reverse complement strand
GAAGAGGATGTCCTCCGCCTCGAAGCCGGCGTCCACGTCAAAATAGGCTGGATTGGCGGGAAACAGCCAGGGGTGGATTTCTTTCCCGCCTTTCTGGCTCTTTCCGCCGACCAGGGCGTGGCTCTCGGAAATGAGGTCCATGACCTCCTCATCGGAGATGGTCCCGTCCAGGACCGCGGAGACCCACTTGGTATGGCTCATATGAAAGGCGGGAAAAATGCCGGGTCTGCCCAGAAGTTCCTCCCGTCTCTCCGGGCGAATCTTTACATTGACGATCTCCACGAGCTCCGGCTCTTCCTCCGCAGGCTTCTTCCTGCGACTCGGGAGCTTCTCCCCACGGGCCCTGGCCTCCTCGCGGGCCTTCTTTTCCGCAGCCTTATCCGCCCTCTCCTGCTCGATCTGGGCCTCTGTCCGCAGCTTGTTCCTGGGCACTCGCATGACGAGGGCGTACCAACGCTCATTGCCCGGCACGCGGAACACCGCGCCGCCTTCCTTGTCCTCGAAGGGCCTGTCGCACTCATGCCCCCAGCGCTCCCGAATCAGGGCAGCCATGCGGTTGGCCTGGTCTCCGGAGAAGGGCATGGCCGTGCAGACCGCCTCAGCGATCTCCTCCAGGACCTTCATGTAGGCCTCGCGGACCTCGCCCACGAAAGCGCCTGTATAGGAAGGAACGTGGACAGCCACATACTCCTCCCCGGTGTCGGTCTCAATCACCTTTCCGCTGACCTTCATTTCCCGGGAAATGAAGACCTCCGCCCTGAATTCCCCATCCATAAAGTCCCGAGACAGGGACCAGCCCTCCGGACCTTCCGCGAACCCGTATTTCCGCATACGGGATTGGTCCGGCACATGTTTGTCAAATACGAATTCTTCTATCGTCATATCTCTTCATAGTTGCCCGGATTTCTGCCTGATCACCGGGTCTCACAGCCTGTTTTCATTTACACAAGCTGATTATACTGTAAAGACCGACGGCCTGTCATCCATTTGTTATTGCACGATTCTCCGCTTTATTTTACAATGTATAAATGTTCAGCACCCGGACTCCGGCGGGCTGAAGCTATCCATACCAGATTATACGCCTTGAAGGGAGTACACAAATATGATCTGCAACAACATACTGGAGGCCATGGGCAACACCCCCATCATCCGTCTGACGAGAATGGCAGGGGAAGGCAGCGCCGAGATCCTGGTCAAGTTCGAAGGCCTGAACGTCGGGGGTTCCATCAAGACCCGTACCGCCTACGCCATGATCAAAAAGGCTGAGGAGGATGGCCTGCTGCACCCCGACAGCATCATCGTCGAGCCCACCAGCGGAAACCAGGGCATCGGCCTGGCCCTGATCGGCGCCGTCCGCGGCTATCAGACCAAAATCATCATGCCCGACTCCGTCAGCGAGGAGCGCCGCAAGCTGGTCCGCCACTATGGGGCTGAGGTCATCCTCATCCACGATGCCGGCAACATCGGCAAGTGCATCGAGGACTGCGTGGCCCTGGCTGAGAAAATGAAAGCCGAAGACCCCCGCGTCTTCGTCCCCCAGCAGTTCGAAAACCCGGCCAACCCGGAAATCCAGCGCACAGCCACTGCGGAGGAGATTCTCCGCCAGGTGGACAAGCCCATCCACGGCTTCTGCTCCGGAATCGGGACCGGCGGCACCATCACCGGTATCGGCGAGGTCTTAAAGTCCCACACCCCGGACATGGTCATCTGGGCAGTCGAGCCGGCCCACGCAGCCATCCTCTCCGGCGGCTCCATCGGGACTCACATCCAGCTGGGCATCGGCGACGGCGTCATTCCCAAAGTCCTGAACACGAAGATCTACGATGACATCTGCATCATCGACGACGAGGAAGCCCTTCAGACCTCCAAGGACCTGGCGGCCAAAGAAGGCATCATGTGCGGCATTTCCAGCGGCACCAACGTCTGCGCGGCCATCAAGCTGGCCAGAAAGCTTGGACCGGGCAAGACCGTCGTCACCGTCCTTCCGGACACGGCTGAACGCTACTTCTCCACGCCTCTGTTCGAGGACTGAAACTGGGAATCAGCGACACTTCCTTTTCCCCGTTTTCTCCGAAAAGTGGGAATCAGGGACGGTTCCTTTTCCCTGTTTTCTCTGAAAACTGGGAAAAGGAACCGTCCCTGATTCCCACTTTCGCCAGCTCTACTCTGAAAGCCGGGAAAAGGAACCGTCCCTCATTCCCACTTTTGCCACTCTTAAGCTATCAAGGAGGATGACCCATGAGAAAGAAGAACCTGTTACCCATTTGTCTGGCACTCACTCTTTCCCTGACCGCCTGCGCCGGTAGCGCGGCTGAAACGCCGACCTCTCAGGAAAGCTCTGCCGCCACGGAGAGCGAAGAAGCGAAGGAGACCCAGGATGCTTCCGATCCGGAAGCGTCTGATTCAGAGGGTTCCGAAGAAGAAACGGAGACGCAGGACAGCGAAGTCTCCGAAACCGAAACAACTGCTAAGGCTCCCGAATCCGCTGACTCCGAGACCGAAACAGCTGCTGAGGCTCCCAAACCCGCTGACGATACCACCACAGGTTCAGACCAGGATGCCTCTGACGTGTCTGACGCCACTGATGAACCCACCCCAGCCGAAGAGGCATCCTTATCCGGCGAAGAGACTGATAACACCTTCTCCGAAAGTGATTACGCTGAGGCCTACGCCGCCTACTACCGTTACCTCCCCGACCACCGTCAGGCCATCGACGCTTACAACTGGCAGAACATAGAGTGGACCGAGGATGGTCCTATTTACCACCCTGACTACAAGGTGGCCATCGCCGACGTCTACGGCGACGAGACGCCCGAGCTCCTCTACATGGAGAATTACGATCCGGATGGCCAGGGCTACACCAGCGTCGCCAGCCTGAACATCGTCACCTTCGAGGGCGGGGAAATAAAAACCCTCTACTCCGAGGTCCTGGACGCCGAGGTCGCCGGCGGCACCAGCTTCTGCGTCTTTACGGTCACAGGCAAAAAAGAACCTGTCGTCTACTACGATATCGGCGATGAGGGATGGACCTGGACCTATCTCGAGCTGACAGAAGGGGATGGCGTTCTGAACGCCGTTCGAAAGGCTGAAATGTCCGAGTATCCCAATGAAGACTTCAGTGAGATGGTGAAAACATATAAGCTCGACGAAAAAGAGACCGATGAGGCAAGCTTTGCCGCCTACCGGCAGGACCTGATCGACAGCTTTGACCGGCTGATTTTCTACGGAGATCTCACCGATGAAGAGATGATCCGCCTGATGGCAGAAAAGGGATGGATCGGTATGGGCTATACGGATGCTCTCGCCTTCCTGGAGGAGCGCGCTGTAGACGTCATCTACCCCAACGCTGAGATGGTGGATACGGAAAGCTTCTTCTCCAGCGTTGAGGCGACCGACTTCTATTTCGCCAGCGGCGTCGGCGCCTGGGGCACCGAGCTTACCCTTCATGCAGACGGCAGCTTCGAAGGAAGCTTTCACGATTCAGACATGGGAGACACAGGCGACGGATACCCAAACGGCACCGTATATATATCCCAGTTCTCGGGACAATTCGATCATGTCCGGAAAATCGACGAATATACCTATCTCCTTTCCCTGACGGAACTGATTTGCGAGGACGCACCGGAAGGGGAACGCATTGAAGACGAGATCCGTTACGTCTTTGAATCGCCGTACGGTCTCGACACCGGCAAAGTCTATCTCTTCTATCTGCCGGGAAAGCCCCTGGCCGAGATGGACGAGGAGGCTGTTAACTGGTACACCATGCCGAGGAGCATCCACGAAGACGATCGTCCGGACACGCTTCCCTGCTATGGATTCTATTCACCGGCTGCTGAAACGGCTTTCTTTTCTTAAATAAAAGATTGTAAAGTGGGAATGAGGGACGGTTCCTTTTCCCAGTTTTCTTCGAAAACTGGGAAAAGGAACCGTCCCTCATTCCCACTTTCTTTATTCCTTCT
>CAMONF010000313.1 GCA_946620335.1 uncultured Clostridia bacterium | reverse complement strand
CAGATGTCCCTTGGACTCCATGAATTCCAGGAACATTCTCCGCAGCTCGTTAACGCCGTATTTCTTCAATGTTCTTCTACCTCCAAACATAATCGCTCTTGGCAATAGGGAGATGCCCGCGGCACTCTCCTCTTCCCTCCCCCGGTGGTCGCCGCGCATGCAGCCCGGCCCCGGTTTTCGGGAAATAAGACCATGCCCCGCTGCCCAGGTCCCCCAAGGGCTCCCAAAGGAACACAGCAGGACCGGCCGATTCCCGAAGGAACGCCGGTCTTTGGCATAATCAGCAAGTATTATATGCCATCTTTCCCAAAGATGCAAAACAAATATGGAAAAACAGCAGGTAAATTCAAGGTTAATTCGCAATGTCTGTCTGTGGCGGCACTTAGCAACGCCTGTTGTACACGGGAAAAGGTGGGAACACCTTTCTTCGGATCACGATCGACCGGCCTTTTCAGTTTTTGCGGACCATAGGTCATTCACAGATCTGTAGGCCGCGTCACTTCCTCATGGCGTCGGCCGCCGCCGTAGCAAGACGGTCGCACCGCTCATTCTCCGGATGCCCGTCGTGGCCCTTGACCCAGTGCCAGGTCACCTTGTGGGGAGCCGAGGCCGCAAGGAGCCGCTGCCAGAGGTCCTGGTTCAGGACCGGCTTCTTGTCCGATTTGATCCAGCCGTGCTGCTGCCAACTCTTGAGCCACCCCTTGTTGAAGGCGTTGATCACGTACTGGGAATCGGAGTAGAGGTCGACCTCGCAGGGGCGGTTCAGAGCCTCCAGGGCCGCGATCACCCCCATGAGCTCCATGCGGTTGTTGGTCGTCTTTTCGTATCCCTGCGAAAGTTCTTTCTCATGAAGATTGCCTTTGGTATCCGTATATTGAAGGACTGCGCCGTAGCCGCCCGGGCCCTCCGGGTTCCCGCGGGCCGCCCCGTCAGTATAGATCGTCACTTTCATAAATGCATGTCTCCTCACGCGCGGTTACTTTCCCGCACCTATATTTTCCTCACTGGCAGACCGGAACCGCTCTCAGGGCTGGTCAGTTCTCAGGCATTGGCTCAGAGGCCTCCGGACAGCCCGTAAATACATCGGCCGGCCTGAGGTTCCGCCTCGTGCCGACTGCTCCTATCCGGCTTCCGTCCGGCCGGTGCCACTCTCCCGCCGCCTGCTCATATCCGACTTCCGTCCGCCCGGCGCCACTCTCCCGCCGCCTCAAAATGGGCCGCGTCCTCCCGGGCCCCGGCGACGATTTCCTCCGGATAGCCTGCGATTCCCAGGAGCCGGATGGCGTTGCGGGTCATGGACCGGCCTTCCGTCAGCTTGTAGTTGAAGGAGACGTCGTCCCCCTTGATCTCCTCCGCAAAATGATAGTTGGCAAAGATCCCTTCCAGGATGTAGGACAGCTCGATGTCATGGGTGGCCGCCAGGATGAAGCTGCCACTCTCCCCCAGGCTCTGAAGGATCCGTGAGGAGGCCGCAACGCGCTCGATTGTGTTGGTCCCGCGCAGGACTTCGTCGACTACGCCCAGGACCGGGCCCCGTCCGTCGGTGGCGGCGTCCAGGATTCTCTTGAGTGATTTTATTTCCACCACGAAATAGCTGTCGCCGCCCGCCAGATCGTCGGTCAGAGCCATGGAGGTCATGACACGGTAATAGCCCGTCCTCCAACGCCCGGCCGGCACCGTTCCCACCGACTGGGCCAGGATCTGGCAGATGGCTGTATTTTTCAGAAATGTGGACTTACCTGAGGCGTTGGAACCCGTGATCAGGACACCGCCGCGAACGGAAAAGTCATTCGGAACCGGGTCGGAAAGCAGCGGGTGGATCATGCCTTCGGCCTCCACACCTGCCTTTTCCCCTTCCATGGTGTACTCCGCCCGGCACCAGCAGGGCAGATAAGCCCGGAAGGAGGCCGCCGCGCAGGCAGCGTCCAGCGTTCCCAGGATCGACAGGATCTCAACGCAGGCCTCCTCCTCGTTCCGGAAGACCCGCAGCATCTGGTTGAATTTGAAAATATCCGGGTGGAAGAACATTTTCAGGTACTCGAGGACCGCCTCGCCCATGCCGCCCATCTGCCCGGTGGTGGTCACCAAAAAAGCGCCGCGGCGCATGGCAGCCAGCTTGCCGCTCTCCTCCCGGAGGGCTGCCGTATAATCCGAAAGCTCAGGTATATCCAGCTTTTCAACGGCGGAGGCGCCGGAGAGAAGGCGCAGAACGCATTTGAAGCCGGACAGATACAGATAAATCCCGTCCCTGGCTTTTAGATAAAGGGAAACATTGAGGCCCAGGGCCGCCATGAGGAGAAGGATGCCGATGACGGGCTGCACGAAGAGAAGCACCAGCGAAGCCAGACTGAGAAGTCCCGCCGCGGCAAAGGGGGCCAGCCGGACCTCCTCCGCCTCCTTCAGCCGGGAAATATAGTCATAGTAGGAAAGCCGGCGCATCCTCCCAACGCCGCCTAAAGCCCTCTGGACTCTGGTCCGCTCGGCCTCGCGGTCGCCGAAGAAGGTGATCAGCCTGTCCCGCTCATCCAGCTCTTTCCCCGAGAAAAGGGGATGCCTGAGCCAGTCGTAGAGGACCTCGTCACCGGGGGAAGAGACCGCGGCATCGAGGAGACGAAAGATGTCGTCCATGCCCAGGTCATGCCAGGTGATGTCGTCGACGGTGAATCGGTCCGACTCCATCCCGGCCCTGGCCAGAGCGCCGACACTGGCGAATTCCTCCGCGCTCATGGTCCGCCCGGGCTTCTTTCCCCAGCTTTTTTTAAGTCTCTGCAGGAAGGACGCCTGCTGCCTCCTGTTCTCTGTCACGATCATAAAGCCCATAGCGACGGCGATGCCGACGAAAATGAGGGCAAGTACCCCAGCTGCCTGCAAATGCTACCTCCCCTCCGCCCTCCGGCGGAGACTGAAAATGCAGCCGCCCGTAGAAGGGACGGCTGCAGATGAACGATATGGAAACAAGTCGAGAACCGGGGCCAAACCCTCCGGCCGCGCATATGACTGCACGACATATAGCGGAAGTCCAAGCCGGCCGAACACATGACTGCGCGACAGATGGCGTGAGTTCAAGCCGGCTGTTTCAGTTCCAGGCCTCCGCGTCAATGAAATAGACATGACCCTTATAGATCAGGGTATTCTTGCCATTGCCGTAGCCGGAAGCGAACTTGGGATGGTTCCCGTCGGTGGCGAACCGGTTCCAGGCCTTCGGTGTCATGAAGGAGTTGTACTTGAACGCGGATTTCTTGATCTTGGTGCCGGCCGGAAGCGTGGTCACCGTACTGGTCGTGGCCGTAGCACGCTTGTAACGGGTAGCGCTCTCGGTGAGCACAATGGTCTTGCCGGCCAGGGCCTGGCTGGCCGCCTTTCTGGCGTTGGACAGATAATCCGCTTCCCCGGCCAGGACGTCCTTTAAGACCCTGTTGAGAGCGCCGTCCCGGGCGACCTGCCACTGTTCATAGTGGTAGATCATGATGTTGAGTGTGCCCGGATACGGCACGTAGCCGCTTCCCTGAGAGGCAGCCGCCACACCTTCGTCCATCCGGTTCAGGATTACGTAGGCCACCATCATCATACCCGGGATGCCCTGGTCGCCGGCCTCCGTATAGAGGACAGCCGCCAGGAAGTCAGCCTCCGTCACGTCCTTCCCCACCTGAGGATCGCTCAGATACTGTTTCTCCACCTTGAAGCGGGTGTTGGTGGCCTTGTCGGTCACGTAGGTGTAACCTCTCGTGGAATCCAGTGTCACTGTCGTCTCCATCAGTCTGAAGTTCTGGCGCACATAGGTGGGATGGTTCTTGGCCAGCCGCACGTTGGTGCCGGCAGTCGTCTTGGCGCCGTAATGCTCGATAGCTAATCCGCTGGTGACGTTTACGAAATGAAAACGTCCGCGGCATCCTGTGATCTTGAAGAGCTGCCCGCCGGAGGAGGAATAGGCCGCCTGGACCAGGTCCGTACCGCTGGCGGTGCCTCCGTTCAGAGGGCTCAGGACACGGCCGCT
>CAMONF010000312.1 GCA_946620335.1 uncultured Clostridia bacterium | reverse complement strand
GTCGATGAACTTACCTATCATAGAGTGCTCCGACGTACCGATCAGGTAGAGGTCCTCTCCCTCGATCTTGTACATCATGGCGTCCATCTCGTCGAAGCTCATGACGCCGGTCACGACGTTGCTGCGGATCATGAAGGGCGGAACCACATAGGTGAAGCCGCGGTCGATCATGAAATCGCGGGCGTAAGCGATGACGGCAGAGTGCAGGCGGGCAATGTCACCCATCAGATAGTAGAAACCGTTTCCGGCGACGCGGCCGGCAGCTTCCAGATCGATGCCGTCGAAGCTGTCCATGATGGCGGTGTGGTAGGGGATTTCAAAATCCGGCACCACCGGCTCGCCGAACCTCTCGATTTCCACATTCATGGAGTCGTCCTTGCCGATGGGGACGGAGGGATCGATGATGTTGGGGATGACCAGCATTCTCTTCCTGATCTCCTCCTCGACATTCTTCTCCTCCGCGGACAACTCGTCGATGCGGGCGCCGTCAGCAGCCACCTCGGCCTTGACCTGGGCGGCTTCCTCCTTCTTGCCCTGCTTCATGAGGCCGCCGATCATCTTGGACATCTTGTTGCGGTTGGCTCTGAGGGCCTCCACTTCCTGCTTGATCTCGCGGTTGCGCTGGTCAAGCTCGATGACCTCGTCCACCAGCACCAGCTTGTGGTCCTGGAACTTCTTCTTAATATTTTCCTTGACGATATCCGGATTTTCTCTCAAAAACTTAATATCAAGCATTTCTCTTCTCCCTTACTGCCCACTTTTCTTAAAAATGAACACCTTGCCCGGCCTTCACACGATGAACCGGCAAGCCGTTTTTTTACAGGATCCGCTGCCTTTGGGACCTGTTATTTCCGAGTATCTTTCCTCAAAAAATGAGTCCGCCTAACTATACACCAAAAGCACCTTTTGGGCAAGTGCTTCTGATATATCCCAGGGCATCTTCAACCAGCAGTTTACTTTTAATATCCTGGTTCTTCGGTCATCTCACGGGCCGGCGAGTTGGCCGATCCTTCAGGCACTTCTCATGCCATCGATTTGACCGTTCTTTCACTGCGCACCTAATCGATTTGACCGTTCCTTCAGGCACTTCTCATGCCGTCGATTTGACCGGTCATTCACTGCACAACGAATCGATTTCACCGTTCCTTCAGGCACTTCACAGATTATCTTCCGCCCTGTAATCCTTGGCAAAGCGGAGTGCCTGAATTTCCTCATCACTCAGCATGATGTAGGACTCACCGTTCACCACTTCCTTGATATAAGTGAAGCAGTTTTCCTTGCTGTGGATGGCATTGATCACGAAGCCCGTGTCCGTATTGTCCAGCATGGCCAGCGCGAAGCTCAGCTTTCCGCCCACATCCTCGAAGGCGTCATACTTGACGATGCCGTACTTGAGGAGGCTCTTGCCCTGGACAGCCTCGATTTTCTCCATCTGGCGGTCCAGCTCCATCTGGGTGTCGACCACCTTGTCGATTTCCTCGAACCGGTGGGCAAATCCCTTTTCCAGGGACTTCCCGTCCTCACCCTTCATAAAATATCTGTATTTATTTTTCATTCTCTGCACTTCCCGGTAGAGACTCATGACCATGAAAATGAGTACAACCGAGATAATCATAAGCAGAATAATCAGTATCCCCGGGTCAATTCCCAGGCTGGTAAACAGATTACTCAATACGCGTCTCCTTTTCTGCTATGTATTCAGGGCAGGCACATCCATCGCGGAGATGGGTCCTGGCCCCATATGATGGCAACCGACATCACTGCACATTTTTGAGCAGGTCGATCAGCCTGTCCAGCTCATCGTCCGAATAATACTCGATTTCTATGCGTCCCCGGCTCTTTCCGGCCGACTTGATGGCCACCTTGGTTCCCAGAATGTGCCGCAGCTGCTCGGAAATGTTCTTAAGCAGCGCTTCCTTCTCCGGATTCTTCTGGCGCTCACGCCTGGCAGAGGGCTCAAGCAGGCTTTTGACCAGTCGCTCTGTCTCCCTGACCGTCAGCTTTTCCTTGACGATCTGGTCAGCCAATGTCTTCTGCACATCGTGATTTTCGATTGGCAGAAGGGCCCTGGCCTGACCTTCGGAGAGGAGACCGGCCATGACCATCTCCTGGACTTCATTTCCCAGATTCAGAAGGCGAATGAAGTTGGCCACCGCGGACCTGGAACGGGAAACCTTAGAGGCCACCTGCTCCTGAGTCAGGTCAAATTCCTCCAGGAGCCGGCGGTAGGCCTGGGCTTCCTCGATGGGATTGAGGTCCTCCCGCTGGATGTTCTCGATCAGGGAAATCTCGACCACTTCCATGGGTGAATAATCCCGTACGATGACCGGAAGTTCCTTGATGCCAGCTTTTCTGGCTGCACGCCAGCGGCGTTCGCCGGCGATGATCTCGTAGTAGTCGTCCTTCTTCTGGACCAGAAGGGGCTGAATCACGCCGTGCTCCTTGATGGAAGCGGCCAGCTCGTCGATTTTCTCCTCGTTGAAGGTCTTTCTCGGCTGCTCCCGGTTGGGCTCGACCTGGGCCAGCTTGACGTAACGGACGATATTTTTCTCATCCACAACGGGCTGGGCAGGTGCCGCCTCTTTGGCCGGCGTCTCCTTGACCTTTACTTCCTTAGCCGTTGTCTCCTTAGCAGGAGTTTTTTTCTGCCTGGAAGGGGCAGTGCCGGCCGGCGTCTTTTGGGAAATGACTTCATTTTCCTTATCCGAATCCTTCTTTTGGGCAGGCTTTTTCGTCGGCTCTGCAGCATTTCCTTCCTTATTAAGATAGTCCTCACTCCTGGACCTGTCCGGAATCAGGGAATCCAGGCCCCGTCCGAGTCCTCGCTTTACTGCCATCAGCTGCCTCCCTTTCTGATCAGCTCACGGGCCAGCCGCCTGTAGCCGATCGCGCCGGTGGAATTGGAATCGTAGCGGATGATCGGGAGGCCGTAGCTGGGAGCCTCCGCCAGCCGCACATTTCTCGGAATGATGGAAATGAAGGTGTCTATGTTGAGATTCTCCTTCACATTGGCCACCACATCCGCCGAGAGATTGTTCCTGGAATCAAACATCGTGAAGACGATGCCCTCTATCCGAATATTCGGATTAAGTCTCTCCTTAACTAAATCAACAGTTTTAAGTATCTGGCTCAGTCCTTCCAGGGCATAGTACTCGCACTGGATGGGGATGATTACGCCGTCTGCGGCGCACAGGGCGTTCAGGGTCAGCACCGACAGGGAAGGCGGGCAATCGATAATCACGTAATCGTATTTATCCCTCACTTCGTCCATCCGCCTGCTGAGAGAATATTCTTTATCCTCCCGGCCGATCATCTCGATTTCGGCGGTGGCCAGCGATGCGTTGGACGCGATCATATCGAGCTTATCGAAGGCTGTCTTCTCCAGGCAGTCCTCGAAGCTGCATTCCCCTAAAATGAAATCATACACCGAGTAATTTTCTTCATTTTTCTCGACGCCGAGCCCGCTGGTGGCATTGCCCTGAGGATCCATGTCGATCAACAGGACTTTTTTATCCAGCTCCGCAAGGCAGGCGGAAAGATTGATGGCCGTCGTCGATTTACCGACGCCGCCCTTCTGATTTGATATCGCTATAATTCTACCCATTTTTACTCCTCAATTGACAAGCTTCGTGCAGATATTATAACACAAATACCCCGCTTTACTACCTCCAACCACTGTTTCACGTGAAACAATTTTGCTCTTCGGGGAGACGCTGCGCCCAAATCATCTTCCTTCACTCAGGGGGATTCGTTCAGGAAGATGTTTTGGGCGCAGCTGCTTCGAAACAGGGATTTGGCCGTCTTTACCGTAGGGAAGGAGCAGGGATTTGGGGGCTTATGTTGTGGGTGAAGATAAGGGATATTACTCTGGGGAAGGGGAAATGGGGCGGTGGAGACGGGTATCCTCTCTGAGGGACGCTCCCGCTCGCTCGGATTGGCAACGGTACCAAGCCTGGGACAAGGGCAGTTCCTGCGGAACATGCCCTACGTCCCAGGTAAGAGGCCCGGACCTTTTTGGTCCGGCCCTCTAAGTACCGGCCGTCCTCGGACGCCCTCAGAGAGGATACCTTGGTCCACCTTACCTTCTCGATGAAAAGGCAGTATGGGGAGTCATATTTCAAGTTTGGACGGAGATGTTACTAGGGGATGGGCTAAAGATGTGGTTGAAACAAATATCCACCTTTCCTCTCAACTAAATAAGCATTATGGTATTCATTTTGTGAGTTCGGGTAGGGTTTTTACTTGTGGGATGGGCAAAAGCGGCGGTAGAGACAGGTATCAGTTCTTTGGGATGCACTCCACACTTGTGCTGACAACAGTACCAAACCTTGGACAAGGGCAGTTCCTGCGGAACATGCCCTGCGTCCCAGGTAAGAGGCCTGGACTTTTTGGGACCGGGCCTCTAAGTACTGGACGTCCTCTGAGGCTCTCAAAAAGGATACCTGCCCACATTTTACCTGCGATGAAAAGAGTGTCATTAATTTGATTACGGATTGGGATAAGATTTTACAAGAAGATAGGAAAGGCAAATATTCTTATCACTGAGCAATAAGAAAATCAATCGAAAGTATCTTTACTGGAATCTAACAACGACTACGCATGATAATCTGCAAAAGAAGAACTGAATCAGTTTTCTCTTGGAAAAACAATATATGAGATTCACGTTGGTAAGATGAATCTGAATTAACTTTATGGATTATGGTGTCAACAATTATATCTATGTGTATAATTCCGGTTTTAAACTATTGTTTCACGTGAAACACATCATTTTCTTAAATTGGATCTTAAATCCACAGAAACCGATCCAGACGAATACTTTTTCACATAGTCATGAAATGTTCTTTTACAGGCAAAAGCGCTTCATGTTTCAACCTTGCAATAATATATCTGACTGAACGGAAGCAAGCCGCCGTAGTAAAGGCTGTGGAGCTTGTGGGTAACCGACTTAGGTCGGTTACCCACAAATCCACGGCCTAATCATCGTCCTTACCTATAGAATTGACGATCTTAATTTAGGCTATATCATATCTCCCTTATCATTACTATGTGAATCTTACTATGAAATACTAATCCCAGTACACCATATCAACTATACTATCTAAGCATTGTTTTCGACTAGCATCATGCATTTAAGATGATATAAGCAGATTATTAAGAGTTTTGTTCTACGTCCTGGACCCCAGATACTATCTTTCAAGCACATATCGCGTTTATTTTTGCTACGTACTTATTAGTCGTTAGGCAGTACAGCAAAAGAGGAACAAAATAGAGTCTGTACTCACCGAAATTTTATATCCAAAGCAACCCAATGTATAATTCTTCCAGATTCATTACTTTTTAAAGAAACAGTTGGATTTTGCGATGTTTCTTATATGAACAGAGAATATTATATAAAATCCGTATCTTTCGCGGTGGATAGATTGACTGATTAGACTGGATTTCAATTCTGGATTCTTGTTTCACGTGAAACATTTATAATTAATGGCTTTATATGCCATAATCTCGAACAGTTATTGATGATTCCGGAATCTAAGAACCTGAATCGTGCGCATGCAAGTCAATAGAGGATTTTCAATAACAAAAATATTCTTTTAATTCGTTCCAATTCATTCTGAATCATTGTTTCACGTGAAACAATAGACTCATACCATCATTCATACAACTAATCATCGAACTTTAACGCATTTAATGCTCATGGCTTGCTGCCTTGATATCTTTTCAAAGTACACAATCATCTTTCTTAGAAATCCAGCAGAATTTTATATTCTAGATTGAATGCTCCCCGTTTCAACAACATTACACCATTTGTTTCACGTGAAACAAAGATCATAGATGGCTGTAATATAAATAAAGAGGAATTGCTTGTACTTTGACACTCAGAATACCTTTCTAGTAGATATTTTCCATTTAAAGCTAAGATTTCTTTCTGAATCGTACGGATTCCAATGATCAGGATAGGCTACTCTCCCCGATTCGGCCAATTTACTGCTTTTGTTTCACGTGAAACAAAGATTACACATGGTACAATTCGTAAATATCGTGGAATTACTCAATATTTAGAGCATCAAACGTGTTACTTTGAATTTTTAAGCAGAAGTGCTCAGGCAATTTCAAAATTTCTTATATATCTAATGCTGGGTAGCTGATTGCTCACTTCCCCCGTTAAACACCCATTGTTTCACGTGAAACAATTCCTGTAAACCAATCACACTACACCTACCCAGAGATGTCGCTTGTTTGCTTAAAAGAAAAGTAATATAATGAGCACATAATGAGCACAGAGCATCTAATGTGCTGAATGTTTAATACAAAGAGTGTTATTATTGTCCTGACTGCGAGAATTCGGCCAGAATACAAAAGAAAGAAGTATCTCTGCACACATCAAACATATTCCATACTATAAAAGCCTTTAGTGACAAAGGAGAATGAAAGTGAACAAGGATAGAGTCCTCCGTGATATTAAGTTCCTCGGTCTTTCCCTGGCAGCCGTCTATGGGTTCAATAAGGCCACAAACTATGTTTCCATCTCCAAAAGCTTATTGAACAGCAGCGAGGAGGAATACTATAATTGGCGGACACTCAAGATTCATTTCAGTAAGACAGGTTCCGGAAGTCCGATTCTTCTCCTTCATGACTTAAATCCGGCCTCTTCCTCCTACATTTGGGAGAAAATTGTGCCCGCCCTTTCAAAAAATCACAAGGTATATGTCATGGATCTGCCCGGCTGCGGACTCTCTGACAAGCCGAAAATGACCTATAACAGCTTCTACTATGTCCTTTTGATAAATGATTTCATTACCAATGTCATTTGCGAGAAGACAATGGTCATTTCTTCCGGACTTTCCGCCACGCCTGCCCTTATGGCTTGCGCTTACGAGCCCAAGTACTATAGCTCCCTTGTGTTCATCAATCCGCCTTCCACAATCCAGATGGCAGATCTCCCCGACGGAAGCTCCGAGATTCTCAAATGCCTGCTAGAGGCGCCTTTGATCGGCGAGCTTCTTTACAACACCATTTATTCCAGGTTCATGCTGGACAATACGCTGACGGAGCGGTATTTCTACAATCCCTTCAATATCGATGGCAAGCTCCTCGATATTTTCTGCGAGGGCGCTCACCTGAAGAATAGCAACGGCCGTTACCTGGAGGCCAGCATCAACGGCAAGTACCTCAACATGGATATCACCCATGCTCTGAGGAACCTCACAACGCCGGCTATGGTGATTGCGGGCAGCAAAAAGCCCCACGAGACTGCTGTCGCTAAGACCTGGATCCGCGAAAATGACAACATTCGCTTCCGCGTGATCTCCAAGTCCAGAAGCTACCCGCAGATTGAGAATCCCAAGGAAACCTGCCACGAAATTGAAAACTTCTTCGCCACCAAGGTCAGGAAAAAATGATCATTTGAACAGCTGACACCAGTAAATATGCATTTTTCCTGCACATTTACCTCTCAGAAGTGAAAAACATCCATCACAACAGAACAAGTAATATCATTCTTAACGGATTGGGGAAATGAATCTCCCCAATCCGTTTTTTTATATGTAAACTCCGATTGAGAAGTATTTATTTAATATAGAAAAACGAGAACCCCCTCATCAATGATCTATTGATTGTTTCACGTGAAACATGAAAACCAGTGGGTCTTTAATTCTCCTCACAAGGCGATATCGTAAGATAGTTTTCACAAATATAAAAAACGATGGATATGATCTATCACCTCTCGTTTAAATCTAGTCACCACACATAATTAAATCGTAGCAGACATTAAGGATAACTAAGTCAGACATTACATTTTAAAATGTTTCACGTGAAACGCCATCCCCACAACTCACATTCCCCGCTCAAAATTCAAAATTAACCCCCATCATCTCAATCATCACATCAACCAAATTGTTTCACGTGAAACAAAAAAAGAGAAGCCGGCACTACCAGCTTCTCAATTCCATTTTCATCACTATGATAAAACCCAATTCACACAATCGGACTATTCTTAGGCGTCCCAGCCTTCCGCGGATACTTCCCAGGCGTATGTCCGATTTTTCTGATCACAACCAGACTTCTTCCCATCCCGTCAATCTCAAATGAATGCACAGCCTCCACTTTACCGCCCAGAACTTTAACAGCCTTCTGGGAAGCCTCCACCTCCTCGGCGACATTCCCGGACTTATAGGCCACAAAGATTCCGCCGACCTTCACATAGGGAAGGCAATACTCCGAAAGGACGTTGAGGGAAGCAACCGCCCTGGCCACAGCCAGATCAAACCCTTCCCTGTAAGGACCTTTCTTCGCCATATCCTCACTTCTTCCGTGAACAGTTTCCACATTTTCGAGACCCAAATTGTGAATAACTTCGTCCAGGAATCCAATCCTCTTGGCGAGGGAATCCAGAAGGAGCGTATGCTTCTCAGGATAGAAGATGCTGAGCGGGAGACCGGGGAAGCCGGCTCCGGTACCGACATCGACCAGTTTGCTGACCTGACCCAGACCAACATACTGTCCCAGGACCAGGGAATCCACGATATGCTTGACCATGAATTCATCGAACTCGGTGATGGAAGTCAGGTTCATGACCTTATTTTTCTCCACCAGCATCTGGTAGTAGACCAGGAGCTGCTGAGCCTGGGTATCCGATATATTCACATGATGGGCTGCACAGATGGCGGCAACATTAGCGGCGGAAATATCCATTTTTTCTCCCAAATTATCCTTCTGCAGGATCTAACGACAACCTGCAGGTTAATATAGTACAAAATATTTAACTATTGCAAATAATCGTACATATGTTCGGTTATTCAATTTTACCAGCGTTTGCTCTTAATGTACACCAGCAACACACTCACATCCGCCGGCGTCACACCCGACAGACGCCCCGCCTGCCCGATGCTCGCAGGCCGGAAAGCTTTGAGCTTCTGCCTGGCCTCCAGCCGCAAACTGGGCACCAGATCATAGTCGATATCTTCCGGAATGAGGCGGCTTTCATTTTTCGCGAACTGCTCGACCTGCTTCCTCTGCCGGGAAATATACCCCTCGTACTTTATTTCGATATTGACCTGTTCCCGCACCGCCTCCGGCAGGTCCGGCCTCTCCGGATCGGCGGGCGCCAGCAGATCGTAATTCATCTCCGGCCGGCGGATCAGCTCTATGAGAGAAATCCCGTTTTCGATGGGCGTGCTCCCCTGGGCAGCGAGGACATCGTTGACCGGTCCTGTCGGTGAGACACCCACGTGGCGGACGCGCTCGATTTCCTCCTCGATGGCCTTCCGCTTGACCTCCAGGGCATCCATCTGCTCCTGGGAAATCAATCCAACCTCGTAGCCATAGCGCCTCAGCCGCAGGTCCGCGTTGTCCTGCCTCAGAAGGAGCCGGTACTCGGCGCGGCTGGTCATCATCCGGTAAGGCTCCAGATTCTCTTTGGTGACAAGGTCATCGATCAGAACACCGATATAAGCCTCGCTCCGAAGAAGGACCAGTCCCTTCTCTCCCTTCAGATACTGCACAGCATTGATGCCGGCCATAAGCCCCTGCGCTGCCGCTTCCTCATATCCCGAGCTGCCGTTGCACTGACCGCCGGAAAAGAGTCCGTGGATATGCTTGAACTCCAGTGTGTTCTTGAGCTGCCCCGGCGCCAGGCAATCGTACTCGATGGCGTAGGCGTTGCGCACGATGCGGGCATTTTCAAGACCGGGGACCGACCGGTACATAGCGAACTGAACATCCTCCGGCATGGAGGAGGACATTCCGTCGATGTACATCTCGTCGGTATACCGTCCTTCGGGCTCAATGAAGACCTGATGGCGGTCCTTGTCCGGGAATTTCATGACCTTGTCCTCGATGGAGGGACAGTATCTGGGACCGGTGGCATGGATGATGCCGCCGTACAAAGGAGAACGGTCTATATTTTCCCGGATGACCCGATGTGTCTCCTCATTGGTGTAAGTCAGATAGCAGGGGACCTGGTCGATCTGGACAGTGGCCGGATCGGTGGAGAAGGAAAATGGAACCACCTTCTCGTCCCCCAGCTGAACAGCCATTTTGGAGAAATCGATACTCCTCCGGTCAATTCGGGCAGGCGTTCCCGTCTTGAATCTGACCAGCCGGATCCCGTGCTCCATCAATGAAGCGGAGAGATGGTTGGCGGCCATGAGGCCGTTCGGACCCGTGTACTGGCTTACATTTCCGTAGATGCAGCGCGCCTTGAGATAGACGCCGGTGCATAAAATGACAGCACGCGCGTGATACACCGCTCCGGAAACAGTCCGCACGCCGCAGATCACGGCAGGTTCCCCCTCCGTGAGGATCTCCGCAACCTCCTGCTGACGGATCGTAAGCCTTTCCTGGCTCTCCAGGACCTGCCGCATGGTGCGGGAGTAATCCGCCTTGTCCGCCTGGGCTCGGAGGGAATGGACCGCCGGTCCCTTGGACTTGTTAAGCATTTTGGACTGAATAAAGGTCTTGTCAATATTTTTACCCATCTCCCCGCCCAGGGCATCGATTTCCCGGACCAGGTGGCCCTTGGAACTGCCGCCGATGTTGGGATTGCAGGGCATGAGGGCGATGCTGTCGACGCTGACTGTGAAGATGATCGTCTCAAAGCCCAGCCTCGCTGCGGCCAGGGCAGCCTCGCAGCCGGCGTGGCCGGCGCCCACCACCACCACATCGTAATTTTCTTCTATAAATGGCATGTGTTTCTCCGTAATAGCTAGTTGATGACCATTCGTCACTGGCAGAATGACCTGTCGCAAAATCAAAGAATAGGAGGTTCTTAAGTGCAGGCCTTTTTGCCCCAGCACCGTCAGATATCTCTGCCTCTCATTCAAAATCCGGGCGATTCTGAAGCAAACACCTTACTTCCCCATGCAGAACTTACTGAAAATAGTGTCCGCCAGATCGTCGTCCACCTCTTCGCCCGTGATTTTCCCGAGCCAGGCATAGGCATCCATAAGGTCGATGGAAATGAAATCCTCCGGCATGCCCGCCTCGATACTCCCGCGGGCCAGGTCCAGACTCTTGCCGGCCTCCGTCAGCGCCTCCTTGTGGCGGACGTTGGTGATCATGGTCTCTTCATTCATCCCGATTCGGCCGCCCAGGAAGAGAGACCTGAGCAGATTTCCCAGCTCCTCGGCGCCTGTCTCTTCCTTGGCAGAGATGACAAGGCACGGGGCGGAAGTGCGCTCGCGGATGTCCGCCTGCCCTATGACAGGCGTCAGGTCCGACTTGTTGAGCAGGACCACGGCCTTTTTTCCCTCGATAAAGGAGAAGATTTTCTCATCATCCTCGTCGAAAGCCCTCGATGAATCCAGAACGACCAGAATCAGGTCGGCCTCAGAGGCCAGTGAAAGAGCCCGGTCAACGCCCATCTTCTCGATGATATCCCCGGTCTCCCGGATACCGGCCGTGTCCGTCAGCACCAGTTCGAGACCTCCGATCCGGATATGCTCCTCCAGGGAGTCCCGGGTCGTCCCGGCGATATCGGTCACGATGGCCCGCTCCTCACCGAGGAGATAGTTGAGGAGTGAAGATTTCCCGGCATTTGGCTTGCCCAAAATAACAGTGCGAATACCGCTCCGGATGATCCTTCCTTCCTCGAAGGTGTTCAGCAGCTTGTCGATTCTGCCCCGGACACGAGCCAGATTTTCCAGGAGCGTCGGACCATATCCGTCCAGATCATAGTGCTCCGGATCGTCGATGGCCGCCTCGATGAAGGCTGTCTCGGTGATGATCTGATCCCGCAGGTCGGCGATCTCCCGCCGGACGGATCCGCCCAGCTGCTTCAGGGAGCTCTTCAGGGCGTCCTCGCTGCCGGCGCTGATCACGTCCATGACCGCCTCGGCCTCGCTCAGGTCGATCCGACCATTCATGAAAGCGCGGCGGGTGAACTCTCCAGGCTCGGCCAGCCGCGCGCCGTTCTCCACCACCGTCTGCAGAATTTTCTGCATGACAAATGGACCGCCGTGGCAGTCGATCTCGACGGTGTCCTCGGCCGTGTAGGTGTGCGGGGCCTTCATCAGCATCACCAGCACCTCGTCAATGGTTTCATTTTCCCGGAAAATGAAGCCATAGTGGATGGTATTGGCCTTCTGATCCTCTATCTTTTTTCCCGATTTCGCGAAGCGGAATATTCTGCCAAGTACCAGAAAAGCTTCAGGCCCGGAAATGCGTATGATTCCGATGCCTGAAGCTGTCATTCCGCTGGCGATTGCAGCGATGGTGTCCTTCATATTATCTCTTGGGGGCCACGACTACATGGCGATAGGGCTCCTCGCCCTCAGAATAGGTCTCTACGTAGCGGTTGCCCTGGAGAGCGGAGTGGATGATCCGTCTCTCGTAGGGATTCATCGGCTCGAGGGACACAGCGCGATGGCTGCGCTTGACCTTGAAGGCGATGTTCCTGGCCAGGTTCTCCAGCGTATCGGCCCGGCGGGCACGATAGTCCTCAGTGTCCAGCTTGACGCGGGTGTAGTCGTTCTTGTTCTTGTTGATGACGAGGCTGGTCAGGTACTGGAGGGAATCCAGGGTCTGGCCGCGCTTGCCGATGAGGATGCCCATGTCATCGCCGGAGAAGCTGCAGCAGAGGCAGCCTTCCGTCTGGTCATACTCCATGCTGGTCTCGACGGAGATGCCCATGGCGCCGAAGACGCCGGCGAGGAATTCAGAGGCCTTTGTCTTCATTTCAGCCACTTCCTCCTCGGTCTTGGGATTCACGACGCGCTCGGGACGGGGCTTGGAGGGGGTGACGGGAGCAGCTGTCTCGACAACTTCCTCGGTCTTCTCCTCGAAGTTCCTTCTGCGGCGGCTGTCTCTTCCGCCTTCGCGCTTTCTGTCATTTCTTCTTCCGCGGCCTCTTCCGTCGCGGTCACGGCGGCGCTCACGCTTCTCGGTGTGCTCCTCCTCGGTGACGCCTTCGGCCTCAGCCCTGGCGGCAGCCGCAGCGGCGCGGCGCTCGATCTCGTCCATGGTCAGGACCTTCGGTCCTTCGCTGACAGGAGCAGCCTCGACGGGTGCCTGAACGGCAACCGGCTCTTCCTTCTTGGGCTCTGCCTTGACAGCCGGCTCCTTCTTGGCAGGAGCTTCCTTCTTCGGAGCCTCTTTCTTCACAGGCTCAGCCTTCTTGACCGGGGCGGCCTTCTTCTCTTCCTTTGCCTTCGGAGCCTCGACCGGCTTTACTTCCTTCTTGCGGGCCTTGATCTCGGCGTCGCGTCCTCCGAAGAGGCCCAGGAAGCCGTTGCTTCCCTCATCGACCACCTGATAATCAAGATTCTCGGAGGTCACGCCGTAGGCAAGGCATGCCTTCGTGATGGCATCGGCCACTGTTTTGGCCTTAAAGCTCTTGAATTCCATGATATCCCCCTATCACTTCTTCTTAATTGTCTTTTTCTCTTCGTACTGGCGGACCATGTTGGCCTTGGAAGCGATGGAGCCCGCCTTGGCATTCTTATTGTAATATTCGGTGGATTCCTTCATCTGCCTGTTGGCTTTCTCAGCGAGGGTGGCGCGTCTGGCAGCCTTCTCCTCCTCGTCGGCAGCGAGGGATCTGGTGGAAAGATGAGCGTTGTTGGTGATCTTCTGCGGCGGCAGACCCTGCTTGGCGCGCTTCTTGGCGGCCTTCTCCTGGGCCTTCTTCACGATTTCTTCCGGAGACTCGCGCTCGATGATCTTGTTGATGATGAGCATCTGGACTGTTCTGACCACAGCACCGGCGATCCAGTAGATACCGATACCGACGGGAAGGGTGGCGCAGAAGAAAGCGGACATGAGCGGCATGGTGGTGTTCATGGACTTCATGGTGGCATCCATGCTGCTGCCGGAATTGCTGTTATTGTTGTTATTTCCATTGGTCATCAGCTTGGTGTTGAGGACCTGGCTGCCCCATGCCAGAACAGGAATGAGGATGGCGCCGATCATGAGTCCCCAGTGCTTGCCGGACCAGGAGGACTGAATGATGTTCCAGGGAGAGTCGGAAATGTTGAGTCCCAGGAAATAGGTAGCCTTGCTGATGTACTGGTGGACGGAAGCGAGGTTGTCCGCAAAGCTCTTGCCGACGGTCTCAGCGAGAACGGTGGCCCACTGGGTGGAATTGAGCTTGTAGACGGTGTCGATGATGTTCTCGGTGCTGCCTTCCAGCAGAGCACGGGTGAGGTTGGCATCGCCGGCGTTCTCTACGAAGCCCTTGATGTAGGTGACGAACTCGGCATCCTCAGCCACCACAGCGATTCTGTCGCCGATCTGGGAAATGTAACCCGGCACCTTGTAGATGACCTGGTAGAGGGCGAACAGGATGGGCATCTGAATGAGGAGCTGGACGCAGGAGCCGGCGGGAGAGACACCGTACTTTTCATAGACGGCGTTGGTCTCGTCCATCTGCTTCTGCTGGGAGACCTGGTCCTTCTTCCCCTTGTACTTGGCCTGAATCTTCTGGAGTTCAGGCTGCATCAGGTTGTTGAGGCGTGTGAACCTCTGCTGCTTGATCTGAAGCGGCGTCATGGCGATATAGAATACGATGGTCAGCAGGATGATGGCCAGACCGACGTTCGGAATGCCGATGCTGCTGATCAGGGTATAAATACCGTTCATGATGAGGCCGATCAGCTCGGGGATCCATCTCAGAATCAGGATCCAGTTGCTTTTGGTGAGTGCTATTGCCACTACTTTTTCCTCCTTTTTGCAGCGCTATATATCACCGGCATCTTCTTCCGGTGATTATGGGCAGGACTACCCGCCCGACATGCCTGATTCAGCGGTGATGGGGCACCCTGCCCGGGACTAACACCATGAGGGTGAACTTGTCCGGCACAGGATCCACGCCGCCCTTCGAAAAGGGGTTGCACCTTAAAATTCTCCATAGCGCAAGAAGACCACCCTTAATGGCTCCGTGCTTTTCCACCGCTTCCAGCCCGTAGGCGGAGCAGGAGGGAAAATACGGACAAGTGGTCCCTTTGTATGGAGATATATTTTTCTGATAAAAACGGATGACGGCGATGACCAGTCTCTTCATATTGCCATGGCCCTTTCAGGTCAGACCCTGATTCCCTGCTTTTTGGACAGGTACAGGACAGATTCCTCGATTTCCCGGTAAGTGGATTCCCCGGAGCCTGTCCTGGCCACGAAGACCAGATCGTATCCGGGTACGAAACCTGCCTCGTTGAGGCGGTAGGCCTCTTTGACCAGGCGCTTTACGCGGTGGCGGACTACGGAATTGCCTACCTTCTTGCTCACCGAGATGCCGAGACGACTGGTCTGGGTGTCATTTTTCCTGATGTAGAGGACCAGGCGGCCGTCGGCCCTGGATTTTCTTTTATGGTAGACACGCAGAAAATCGCGGTTCTTTTTGAGGCTCTCCGTAAACTCCATAGATTTTCGGAATATCCTTCGATTTCTTTAGTAGAAGTAACTGACAGCACCCCACATTCGGGATGCAATGAATCACTCGTCAGTGGCCGGAGGCGCTTTGCCTATTCACAGCCTGAAAAGTTTCAAATAGAAGAAAAGACCACATCTTCATGTGGTCTTAAGGGCTTTTCGTCAGGCGGAAAGAACCTTTCTGCCTTTTGCTCTTCTGGCAGCTAAAACCTTTCTGCCACCCTTTGTGCTCATTCTGGCTCTGAAGCCATGAACTCTCTTGTGAGAAACCTTCTTGGGCTGAAATGTCATCTTGCTCATAATCGATTATCCCCTTATCTTTTTCTTCGCTTTAAAAGCGCACTATACTCTATCTTAACTGAATTGCCATTACATTATATAGTCGGCATTTTGCCCTGTCAAGGGGCGATTTCCTGAAAAAGCAACTATTAGCTCCTATGAGCATGTGGCAGAGTTGATAAGTCAAATCCAGAGTTTTCCACAATTTGTGGATAAGGTGTGGATATTTATGTAAATCCACGGTGGTTAACAATAATTTTCCCCCTCGAAAGAGCCATATTTACTGGCTTTTTCGAGGTGTAGACAATTCTTTCCACAAAATGGAAATGCTGTGCATTTCTCCTGTGGATTTCCACATAGGGTGTGGCTTTCCATGTGTATGCATTTTTCGGGAATTGTCTCCGGCCGCACTTGTCCTCCGGCAAGAAAGATGGGTTGTCAATGTCCTCATTTTTTAGTATATTATATATGTATGTTCAAAAGAATGGGGTAAAATCGTTTATGGACAATCTTTCGCTCGTCAAAGAGAACTGGCCGGCCATCCTTGAGAAGATCAAGGTGGACCACGATCTGACCAGTATCTCCTTCACTTCCTGGCTTGAGCCCCTTGAAATAAAGAGTGTCGATAACCAGAGCATCACCTTCGTGGTCCCCTCGGGAACCATGGGGATCAACGTACTGAACAAGAAGTACACACTCGCCATCAAGGTAGCCATCGCCGAGATCACCGGTCTCAACCTGGACATCCACTATATCACCCCGGACCAGGACAAGAGCAGCGCCGCGGCCATTGAAAAGGACACGCGCCTCAGCTCCGTCATGAAGAGGGCAAACCTGAACCCGAAGTACACCTTCGAGTCTTTTGTCGTGGGCAGCAATAACAAGTTCGCCCACGCTGCCTCCCTGGCCGTGGCGGAATCCCCGGGTGAGATCTACAACCCGCTCTATCTCTACGCGGGCGTGGGACTCGGCAAGACCCATCTTATGCACTCCATCGCCCATTTCATCCTGAAGAGCGATCCGGAAAAGAAGGTCCTCTACGTAACCTCTGAGGACTTCACCAACGAGCTGATCGACTCCATCAGGAACGGCAACAACTCCCCTTCCGCCATGTCCAAATTCAGGGACAAGTACCGGAATATCGACGTCCTTCTGATCGACGATATCCAGTTCATCATCGGCAAGGAATCTACCCAGGAGGAATTCTTCCACACCTTCGAGGCCCTCTACGGCGCCAAGAAGCAGATCATCATCTCCTCCGATAAGCCGCCCAAGGACCTGGATATCCTGGAGGAGCGCATCCGCTCCCGCCTGGAGATGGGCCTCATCGCGGACATAGACCAGCCGGACTATGAGACGAGAATGGCAATCCTCAGGAAAAAGCAGGACCAGGACGGATACATCATCGACGACGCCATTTTGGACTACATCGCCCAGAACGTCACCTCCAACATCCGTGAGCTGGAGGGCTGCCTCAATCGCATCCGGGCCAAGAGCGTCCTCGAGAAGCGGACAATCACGCTGTCGCTGGCGGAGGAGATTCTCAAGGATCTCATTTCCCCGGACGAGAACCGTTCTATCACATCGGACATGATCATCTCCATCGTGGCGGAGCACTTCCACCTGACGGCCTCTGAGATCCGCTCGCCCAAGCGCGACGCCAAGTACGTCTATCCCCGAAAGATCGCCATGTATCTCTGCCGGGAGATGACCGACGACAGCCTCATGACCATCGCCGGCCACCTGGGCAAGCGCGACCACACCACGGTCATCAGCGCCTGCCGCAAGGTCGAGAAGGAAATACAGACCAATCCGGAGACCCGCAACCACATAGAGACAATCCGGAAAAAGATCACCCCCAGGGCATGATACCGGAACGGCAGGGGCGCAGGACTTATTTCCCGCAGCCCCTCCACCACTGAAACAGCGCTCTGCGGGAAGGCCTGGATGTGCGGAACCGGCAGGACCGGCCGCTCATCCCGCAGCATTTCGCTGCGGCGGAGTGCTTTTTTAAACCGCTTCCGGTATGAGTTTCTTCTTATATTATAAGCAGGTGTTTTACATTTCCTGCCAGGTCACAAAATATAGGTTTTAAGAAGGAGCTCCCCACCAGATTTTGTAGCGGTATCCGGGAACGGCCCAAAGAGTCTTGCCCGTGGAAAAAACAGAGTTTTCAACATAACCACGTGAATACATTGTGGATAAATGAACGCATCCAGATTCTTACCACATGTCTCCACATAGGGACTTCAGAGAAATCCCGAAGATATCCCCGCCGAAAAACAGCGCAGGGACTGGAAAAAAAGGCCATTTTCACATTTCCACAGGCCCTAATAAGATTATCACTGATTTGCTTTTATATATAGCGGGATGGACCGCCCGTCTGTCCCCGGGAAGGAAACGACGTCATGAAAATTGTCTGCGATAAGTCAGAGCTTTTGAAGAGCATCAATATTTCCTTAAGAGCCGTCCCCGTGCGGTCCACGATTCCGGTGCTGGAGTGCATCCTCATCAGCGCAGGTCCCTCCGGTATCGTTTTCACGACCAACGACACGGAGCTGGGAATCGAGACCCTGGTCAGGGGCGAGGTCCTGGAGCCCGGTACCATCGCCGTCCAGGCCAAGATGTTCTCCGAGATCGCCCGTAAGCTTCCGATGGACGAGGTCATCATCACATCGGATGACAATTACAATATTACCATCGTGAGCGGCAAGGCCAGGTTCGCCATCGGCGGCCAGTCCGGCGAGGATTTTGCCTACCTGCCCCAGGTGGAGCGCGACGACTGCATCGTGCTCTCCCAGTTCACCCTCAGGAACGTGATCCTGCAGACGATTTTCTCCATCGCCGCCGGCGACAACAACCGGATCATGAGCGGCGAGTACTTTGAGATCAATGACAACAGTCTCCGGGTCATCGCCCTGGACGGTCACCGAATCGCCATCCGCCACATTGAGCTGCCGAGCAGCTATCCCCGCATCACGGCCATCGTTCCCGGCAAGACCCTGACGGAGGTCAGCAAGATCTTCACGGGCGACCTTGACGATATGGTCAATATCTACTTCACCAAGTCCCACATCATGCTGGAGGTACCGGGCACGACCATCGTCTCCAGACTGATCGAGGGCACCTACTTCAATGTGGACCAGATGATTTCAAGCGACTATGCCACCAAGATCCGGATCAACAACCGGACCCTAGTCAGCTGCGTGGACCGCGCCACCCTCTTCGTCAAGGAAGGCGACAAGAAGCCCATCATCCTGGATTTCGACGACGAACACATGAATATCTCCATCGCCTCCCCCATGGGCTCCATGAACGAGGACGTGGATATCCTCAAGGAGGGCCGCGACCTGGCCATCGGCTTCAACCCCCGCTTCCTCATCGATGCCCTCAGGGCCATCAGCGACGAGGAAATCAGTATGTACTTTACCAACGCCAAGTCTCCCTGCTTCATCAGGGACGACGAAGGCACCTACACATATCTTATCCTTCCGGTGAATTTTACGAGATGAAAAGACAGCTTACATTAAAAGGCGACTATATCACGCTGGGACAGCTCTTAAAGGCCGAGAGCCTGGTGGGCGACGGCGTGGAGGCCAAGATCCGTATCCAGGCCGGGGAGGCGCAGGTGAACGGCGAGGTGGATACCCGCCGCGGCCGCAAGCTCTATCCCGGTGACCTGGTTTTATTTGACGGGGTGGAGATCGAAGTTGTACGTTAAGTCCCTGGACCTCCTCAATTTCAGAAATTACAGGGAGCTCTCCCTCTCGCTGGACCCGGGAATCAATATATTCTACGGGGCCAACGCCATGGGGAAGACCAACATCCTCGAGGCCGTCTACCTGGCCGGCACGTCGCGGTCCCACCGCGGAAGCCGCGACAGGGATATGATCCGCCTTGGCGAGGAGGAGGCCCACATCCGGATGCATGTCATGAAGAATGAAAATGACTACCGGATCGACATGCACCTGAAAAAGAGCCGGGCCAAGGGCATCGCCATCGGCGGCGTTCCCATCCGAAGGGCCAGCGAGCTGCTGGAGATCGCCAGCATTGTCTTTTTCTCCCCGGAGGACCTCAACATCATCAAGGAGGGACCTGCCGAGCGGAGGCGTTTTACGGATCTTCTGCTCTGTGAGACGGACAAGATCTACCTGTCTGCCCTGACCAACTACAACCGGAGCCTGAACCAGCGCAACCGTCTCCTCCACGACATCTATTTCAACCCTTCTCTCGAGCAGGAGCTGGATGTCTGGGACGAGATGCTGGTGAACTACGGCTCCATGATCATCGAGAGGCGCGCCCGCTTCGTGCGGGAGCTGGAGACCATCTCCGCCGGGATCCATGCAAGCCTCACGGGCGGAAAAGAGGAGTTGAGCCTTCGGTACGAGCCGAATGTCGACGCTGCCCTCTTTGGCGACAGGCTCTATGCCGGCCGCCAGACCGATAAAAAAATGAAAACCACTACCGCAGGTCCCCACCGCGACGACGTCTGCATCAGCGTCGGCGGCATGGACCTGAGGACCTACGGCTCCCAGGGCCAGCAGCGCACCGCTGCCCTCTCCCTGAAGCTGTCGGAAATAAAGACATTGGAGAAGTATATCGGCTCCAAGCCCGTCCTCCTCCTGGACGACGTCCTGTCCGAGCTGGATCGGGACCGGCAGAATTACCTGCTGGGCTCCATAGCCGATACCCAGACCCTGATCACCTGCACGGGTCTCGACGAATTCGTTCGGAACCGTTTTGAGGCGGACCGGGTCTTTCACGTAGTCGGAGGAATGATTGAATGAGCTTTGAAGACCATGAAGAGTATGGCGCAGACCAGATCCAGATCCTGAAGGGTCTGGAGGCAGTCCGTAAAAGGCCGGGCATGTACATCGGCTCCACGTCGGCCAGAGGCCTTCATCATCTCGTCTATGAGATCGTAGACAACTCCGTGGACGAGGCGCTGGCCGGCACCTGCGACCATATCGAAGTGACGATCCATGAGGGGAATTCCGTGACGGTCACAGACAACGGCCGCGGTATCCCTGTGGGCATCAACCACCAGGCCGGTATTCCGGCCGTTGAGGTGGTATTTACCATCCTCCACGCCGGCGGCAAATTCGGCGGCGGCGGTTACAAGGTTTCGGGCGGCCTCCACGGCGTGGGCGCCTCGGTCGTCAACGCCCTGTCGGAGTGGCTGGAAGTCCGCATTTTCCATGAGGGAAAAATCTACAAGCAGCGCTATGAGCGCGGCAATACCATGTACAAGCTCAAGGTCGTGGGCGACTGTGAGCCGGACAAGCATGGGACGGAAGTCACCTTTATGCCGGATTCCGAAATCTTTGATACGGTGGAGTTCGACTATGACACCTTAAAGCAGCGTTTCCGGGAGATGGCTTTCCTGACCAAGGGACTGCGGATCACCTTTACTGACGAGCGCGGTGAGAAGCCCAGGCAGAAGAGCTTCTGCTACGAGGGCGGTATCCGGGAGTTCGTCCAGTACCTCAACCGGTCCTCAACGCCTCTCTATCCCCAGATCATTTACTGCGAAGGCGAGAAGGACGGCGTCTACGTCGAAGTGGCCATGCAGCACAATGACGGCTATACCGAGAACACCTACGGCTTCGTCAACAATATCGTGACGCCGGAGGGCGGCTCCCACGTGGAGGGCTTCCGGGCAGCCATCACCAAGACCTTCAACGAGTATGCCAGAAAGAACAAGCTCCTGAAGGACAGCGAATCCAACCTGACCGGCGAGGATATCCGCGAGGGCATGACGGCCATCATCTCCGTCAAGATCGAGGATCCCCAGTTCGAGGGTCAGACCAAGCAGAAGCTGGGCAATGCGGAGGCCAGGGGCGCTGTGAACAGCATCGTTTCCAGCCAGCTCTCCGTTTTCCTGGAGCAGAACCCGAACGTCGGCAAGACCACCATCGAAAAATCCATCCTGGCCCAGCGGGCCAGGGACGCGGCCAGAAAGGCCAGGGACCTGACCAGGAGAAAGTCTGCCCTGGACGGCATGTCCCTGCCCGGCAAGCTTGCGGACTGCACAGACAAGGATCCCAAGAACTGCGAGATCTTCATCGTCGAGGGAGACTCCGCCGGCGGCTCGGCCAAGACGGCCAGGTCCCGGGCGACCCAGGCCATCCTGCCCCTCCGCGGCAAGATCCTGAACGTGGAGAAGGCGAGGCTTGACCGCATTTACGGAAATGCTGAGATCAAGGCCATGATCACGGCCTTCGGCACCGGTATTCACGAGGATTTCGATATTTCCAAGCTCCGCTACGACAAAATCATCATCATGACCGATGCCGACGTGGACGGCGCCCACATCGCCACCCTCATGCTGACCTTCCTCTACCGCTTCATGCCGGAGCTCATCAAGCAGGGCCACGTATACCTGGCCACGCCGCCCCTCTATAAGGTGGAGCGGAACCGCAAGGTCTACTATGCCTACTCCGACGCGGAGCTGGAAAAAATCATGCGCGAGATCGGCCGCGACGCGGGAAATAAGATCCAGCGCTACAAGGGACTTGGCGAGATGGATGCCGACCAGCTCTGGGAGACCACCATGGATCCGGAGAAGCGGATCTTAAAGCGGGTCAACATGGATGAGGACGCGGCCTCCGAGATCGACCTGACCTTCACGACCCTCATGGGCGACAAGGTGGAGCCGAGACGCGAATTTATAGAGGAAAACGCCAAGTACGTTAAGAACCTGGATGTATAACAGTTGCGAGGAAAGCAGATGGATGACAAAATTTTTGACAGAATAGAAGAAGTCGATCTCAAAAAGACGATGGAGACATCGTACATCGATTACGCCATGTCTGTCATTGTATCGCGCGCTCTTCCGGACGTTCGGGACGGCCTGAAACCCGTCCAGAGGCGAGTTCTCTGGTCGATGATCGAGCTGAACAACGGTCCGGACAAGCCGCACAGAAAATGCGCCCGTATCGTCGGCGATACCATGGGTAAATATCATCCCCACGGGGACAGCTCCATCTATGAGGCCCTGGTGGTGATGGCCCAGGACTGGAAGAAGGGGGAAATCCTGGTGGACGGCCACGGGAATTTCGGCT
>CAMONF010000311.1 GCA_946620335.1 uncultured Clostridia bacterium | reverse complement strand
TATGTGCCAGCAGTCAAAATACCACTACTGCCTCGCGGTGTCGGAGGAGCCGGACGCCCTTGCCTATGACTATATCGAGGAGCTGGCCAAGGCCGGCTACCCGGGCGCCGACCAGCTCAGGGACCGGTTCAACACCTGGCTGGCTGAGATCGATACGGGAGTCGTGTATCAGATTGGTGCTGAGCAGTGCGCAGCCGTGCGTGCAACACTGGTCCGCGGGCCCCTGAACGGGTCCACACGGCTTCGCTTTGAACTCACGGATCTGGAGACCGGGATGCATTACACCTATGTCTCCGAAGAGAAGGTGTCAAGGGGAGAAAATTATTCCACCTATTATACGACGAGCAGCCTGACGGAGAACATTTTCGAGAAGAGGCACAGCGTGGAGATCTACGCGGACGACGGGTCGAAGATTGGCAGCTGGAGCGGGCAGTTCGCGGAGGAGTTTCTGAGTGACTGAGGGAAACTGGGAATCAGGGACGGTTCCTTTTCCCACTTTTCATAAAATGAAAAGTGGGAAAAGGAACCGTCCCTGATTCCCAGTTTCTCTCTTTCAGCTATCAAAAGCAAACAGCTTATTTAGCCAGAGCGGAAAGAAGGCCCAGAAGAGCTGTGCCGTCGAAGTCATTGCCCTGGGACTGGGGTGCAGTCTGCTGGGCAACGCCGCCGAACATGCCGAGGAGGCTGCCGAGGCCGGAGGCGGGCTGGGTCTGCTGCTGGGTGTTGGCAGCGGAGACACCGGACAGAAGGGCGGGGGCCACGTTGGCGAGGATGGAGTTGACCTGGCTCTCGGAGAGACCGGTCTGCTTGGCCAGCTGGCCCATGACGGAATTGAGGTTGCCGCCAAGAATGTGATTGAGGATCTTGCCGCCGTCAACGGCGTCGGCGTCCTTGATCTGGAGGTCGATGGTGTTGGTGTTGGTGTGCTGGGTCAGCGCCCCGAGCAGGGACTGGGCACCCTGCTGATTGCCGGCATTGCTGGTCAGGTACTTGAGCAGAATGGGGATGGCAAGCGGGAGCAGCTTCATGATGAGGGACGAAGAAGCACCTGTTTTCTCAGACAGTGAATCGACAGAAGACTGGGTCGTCATGGACCCGAGCAGCAGGGATAATAAATTCATAAGTTTTTCTCCTCTCCTTCTCTTTTGGCCGGCAAAGAATGGCCGGCTGTGTTGGTTACTCTTATTTTACCACGTTGGCGGAATAAAGCCAGAAAAATTCTGACAAAAACATACAAAAGAAGGCAGTGATGCGTTCCTTGTTGATGAAGGGAGGGCTTTGTGGAATAATAAGATGAACCGCGATGCAAATTCGCATTACATAAAGGCTGGAGATTGAATATTCAGGGGAGGAGCAGGAAGAATATGACAGACATCCATACACTATTTGTTTACGGGTCCCTGATTCCAGTCCCGTCCCCAATTGACAGTTTTTCACTTCTCCCAAGTCATGACCCGTATGTCAAATGAAAACCCATCATAGTCCAGCGCCTGCACCGTAAAGGGATGCTCCTCCATGGCTCTGGCCCACATCGTGCCCTTGGTGAAGAGGGGATATACCCCACTGTAGCCTTGCGCGTAGAGCTCCTCCTTCACCCGGCGCCGCTCTGCCTCCATCCGTGCCGTGGTCTCCGCGTCGTAGACCCGCTCGGGGTAGTGGAGGGAAGCCTCGCAGACTTTCAGATAAATGAGCTCGAAGAGACTGCGCCGATCAGGCTTGTCCAAAGCTTCCGTCAGGGGGCGGGCTGCATTTTCAGCGTGGTAGAAGGGGAGCTTTTTCAGCAGCTCCGCGTGGTCGAGCATTTTAAGGTAGTCCAGATCGCCGGCTTCGTGCGCCATGGCCCGCATACAGGCCCAGCCGTCCTCGCTCTCCGGATAGCGGTCGTCCAGCGGCTTGTCGATGGGCGAGTAAAAGCGGAAGGGGCCGAAATGGACCAGCGGCAGGATCGCCATCTCTTCTTCGTTCACAGCCTCAGGCCCCAGGAAGGCGTATTTGTCGTGGATCGTGCCGATCATGTAGACCAGCATCCGCCACGGTTCCGCCCCCGGTCGCCAGCAATGCCAGATCCGGTGATACTGGTAGAAACAGCGGACCGCCTCGCACCGGTCGAACCAGACCGTCAGCTTGTTCCCGCCGGGCATGTCGAAAATGAGACCCGGCCGCTCCGGGGCCTTGACCAGCTTCACGAAAATCTCACCGGCGAACTCCTTAGGAATCTGCCCCATGACCTGGCAGTTCTTGAGGGTCAGGTAGTACTCGACGGCGTCGTTCATCATGTAGGGAATATAGTAATCGCCGGGCGTGTCGGCCGACGGAATGAGCTCCAGGACCTCCAGCTCCAGCAGGTCGTCGATGAGGAGCAGAAGGTCTTCGTGGGAGAGGGTGGTAGTGGTCATGTTGCGTCTCCTGTGTTGGTTTGGATACCGCTATTTTACCACAAGCTGTAAGGGTTCATCACCAGGAAATCCTGAGCCTGATCTGCCTGCCGCGGCTTAAACAAGGACCTTGCCCTTTAATATTCTTGCCTGATGACACCCTTTCGTATGCTATAATAAGAGAAGCTCTAACACAGGGGGACAGAGTATGATTTGCAGAAAATGTAATCAGGAATTCAACGATACCGCCCGTTTCTGCCCATATTGCGGAACGCCCGTCGCAGCCCCGGAATCTCAGTCCAATCCGGGAAATGAAACCCCGGCCCAGGCGACACCTTCCCAGGCAGCCGGAGGAAATGCAACGCCTCCCCAGGCATCCTCCGCTCAGAGAGCCGCAGACCAGGCAGCGTCCGGTCAGAGAGCCGGAGGCCAGGCAGTGTCCGATCAGAGAGCCGGAGGCCAGGCAGCGACCAGTCAGAGGGCCGGAGGCCAGGCAGCGTCCGGTCAGAGGGCAGGTGGCCAGGCGGCGCCCAGCCAGAGGGCTGTGGGCCCAGCCGCATCGCGCCAGGCAGCGTCCGGTCAGAGCGCATCGACCGGCCAGGGCAGGGTGGTAGAAATCGTCGGCTACGGCCCCAAAAAGCCACAGCTGAACCGGCGCGGCGAGGTGATGAATCGCGTGGCGCCTACTCCGCCGCCGAAGAAGGCGGCGAAGCCCGGTTTCGGCAGCTCTTCGGGCGGCGGGGGCGTGAAAGGCGTCTATGTTGTGGTGGGCGCGGTCCTCATGTTCCTCGTGGGTTTCCTTCTTGCGGCCCTATTTGTCAGGGTGATTCCGGGTATGGGGGCATCTAGAGGCAACGCTGGTGCCGGCACGGGAACGGCGGTTTCTGGTGCTGCCGAAACAGAGAGTTCCGGGGACGTCTCTGCAGACGCTGCGGTGAGCGGTGAGGCAGGTGCTTCGGGTGAAGATGCTTCCTATGCTGACGATGCTGCAGCCGGTACCGCCGGGGAATCCGCGGCCGGCACAGGAACAGCGGTCTCCGGTGAGGAAGATGCTTCCTACGCCGACGATGCTACAGCCGGGGAATCCGTAGACGGTACAGGAACAGCGGTTTCCGGAGAGGCAGAAGCCTCCTATGCTGATGAAGCCGCGGCTGAAGCGGCACAGATGCCTGCCATCCCGGTCCTCAAGGTCGAGCGTTTCTATTACCAGGGCGCAAACGGCTACTGTGAGGAAAATTATACCCGGGTCTTGCTGGGAGACGGGACGGAGGACATTTTCCCGGAACTCCATCAGGCGCTGATTGGCTTCAGTGACCAGAGGGTCGCCGAGATCGATACGGAATACAATGATCTTGTTTCCTATGCAGAGGAGACCCAGCGGACGCTGAGCGTCAACATGTCCATGGAACTGGCGCGGGCCGACGAGCACTTGCTCAGTCTGGTCTACGGGTTCAGCGACTATTCGGGCGGTGCCCATGGCTTCTTTTACAACAGCGGAGCGGCCTTCGACGTGGAGACCGGCCAGCAGCTGACACTGGCGGATATATGCACCGACCGTGAAAAGCTCGCTGATATCGTGGCAGCGCAGCTGTATGCGGAGGAACCGGAAAGGTTCTACGATGACGAGGCGACACTGCGGCAGACGATCTGGTCATCCTATTTTGAGAAGGCGGAGGATGCCTTCTGGGCTGTGATGCCGGAGGGTGTGATGTTTTATTTTCCGCCTTACGGGATTGGCCCCTATGCGGCGGGACAGCCGTATACGCTGGTGAGATTTGATGAATATCCGGGCCTTTTCAACGATTACTACTGCACGACCCAGACCGAATATGTGACTTATCAGCCGGGCTGGGGCATGAGCGCGACCAAGCAGGATCTTGACGGCAACGGCACGCAGGAGACGGTTTATTGCTATGGCTACTCGGCTCAGGATCAATCGGCCGGTTTCTGCTACCAGGATCTTCATATTTATGTGAACGATCAGGAAGTGCTCGTGCAGAGCACGCCGGTTTACCGCAATAAGACCTCTTACTTCGCCAGGGTCGGCGGGAAGACGCTGTATATGATCCAGACGGACAACCTGGATGATACGGTTTCCACCTACGTTTTCGATATGAGCAGCACGGCAGCTGTGCTCACGGAGATTGAGGACGGGGGTATCTTTGAAGGGTCTGTGATGGCTTCCGGCTATAGTGTGGGACTTCAGTCCTCACTGCCCGGGCGGATTCTTTTCCGAGGCGTCTCGGCCGAGGCGCATGCGGTCACGGCGGATGGTATGATTGAATAAACTGGGAATCAGGGACGGTTCCTTTTCCCACTTTTCATAAAATGAAAAGTGGGAAAAGGAACCGTCCCTGATTCCCAGTTTTGCGTCCCTCTTTCCAAATCCTGATCTTTGCGTTATAATCTGTCTACTTCAGTTATCCGCAGGAAGGACATGATCATGAAAAATAAAAACCCCATAAAGACTGCGATCCTTCTCTTCCTCTTCTTCGTCAAGATCGGCTGCTTCACCTTCGGAGGCGGCTGGGCCATTCTGGCGCAGATGGAGCAGGAGTTCGTGGACAAGCGCAAGCTGATTACCAAGGAGGAGCTCCTGGAAATGGTGGCTGTCGGCAAGTCGGTGCCGGGCATCATGATCACCAACATCAGCCTCCTTTTCGGCTACCATGTGGCGGGGATTCCTGGCGCTGTCTGCTGCGTGTTCGGCATCACTTTGCCGGCCATCGTGATCCTCTCTATTGTGACACTCTTCTATAATTATCTCAGCGACAATTACTGGTTCCTGGCGGCTATGACAGGGATCCGGGCGGCGGTCATTCCCATCATCGCCAGTGCGACCATTTCCCTTGGAAAGTCGGCGGTGACGGATGTGACGACGGTCGTGATCCTGGGAGCTGCTTTCGTCGCTTCCATCCTGGGCATGAGCAACATCGGCCTGGTCCTTGCGGGAGCGGCCATTGCGCTGGTGTATCACGCGGCGGGAAAAAGAGTGACGCAGGGTGGGGAGTAAGGTTCTCATTTGTCAGCCGGGGAACGGGCTTATCACACACAGGAAACGGTGAAAAATGATATTTATCAAGCTATTTCTATCCTTCATGAAAATCGGCTTTACCAGCTTCGGGGGCATGTCCATGATTCCTCTCATTCTCGAGGAAATGCAGACCCACGGCTGGATGTCCGCCAAGGACCTGGCCAACCTGGTGGCCATCGCGGAAATGACACCAGGCCCCCTCGGCATCAACTGCGCCACATTCACAGGCACCCAGACGGCCGGCATCGGCGGCGGGCTGATTGCCGTTCTCGGCGTGCTCACACCTACCCTCACGCTGACGCTGGCGGTCGCCATTTTCTTCGAGCGGTTCAAGGAGAGCAGCGTGATGCGGACCGTCATGCGGTTCGTGAAGCCCGTCTGCGTCGCCATGCTGCTCAGCGTCCTGGTCAAACTGGGCGGCGAGACCTTCTTCGCGGAGGGCTCGGTCCTTCCCTTCTCCATCCTGATCAGCTGCCTGATGCTGGCGCTGATCATGAAGTTCAAGTGGAGCGTGCCGAAGGTCATTGGGCTGTCGGCGGTGCTGGGGGTTGTTTTTTATGGGGTGCTGCCGATGCTGTAATAAAAATGGGAATCAGGGACGGTTCCTTTTCCCACTTTTTCGAGAAACGAAAAAGTGGGAAAAGGAACCGTCCCTGATTCCCATTTTCCCACCTTCGCACCTACGAAAAAGTGGGAAAAGGAACCGTCCC
>CAMONF010000310.1 GCA_946620335.1 uncultured Clostridia bacterium | reverse complement strand
GGTTCCTTTTCCCACTTTTCATTCTATGAAAAGTGGGAAAAGGAACCGTCCCTGATTCCCATTTTCCCTCTTTTCCTTCTTCGAAAAGTGGGAAAAGGAACCATCCCTGATTCCCATTTTCTCACTCCACCTCTGTCCGCCTCAGGTTTGAATCAAAGAACCGGTTCCAGCCCAGCCAGGCCTCGCCGTCGGCGCCGCTCTCCAGCACCTCGGACATGGTCTCCAGCTTGGCGTCCGCGTTGTCCGCCAGGTTGAGGGCCAGAGCCTCGATGATGGCCGGCTTCTTGGGGGAGCCGAACTCGTACTCGCCGTGGTGGGCCAGGATGCAGTGCTTGACCTGGACCTCCAGCATCTCGGGGAAGCCTTCGATGGCACGGATGTGGTCGTGGACCATCTCGGCGCCGATCATGATATGGCCCAGGAGCTGGCCGTCGTCTGTGTATTCATTTACCGGAAATGCGGACAATTCCTTCACCTTGCCGATGTCATGGAGCATGGCGCAGGTGATGAGCAGGTCCCGGTTGATGGCCGGATAGTGGGCGGCCAGGTAATCGCACATGCGGGTGACGGACAAGGTGTGCTCGAGAAGCCCGCCCACGAAGCTGTGGTGGACCGTCTTGGCGGCTGAATGCCCGTAGAAGACCTGCATGAAGGCCTTGTCCTCCACGAAAAAGCTGCGGAGGAGCTGCGACAGATACGGGTTCTTGACCGACCCGGCCAGGGCCATGAGCTCGTTGTACATGGCTTTGCGGTTGTACTTGGTGACCGGGAGGTAGTCGGCGGGGACATACTCGCCGGGATCTGCCTTCCGCACCTGCTTGAGGGAGGCCTGGGGCGACCCGTTGAACATGGAAACCGTGCCGGCCACATAGATATAATCCAGCGCCTCGAATTCATGGATGGCGTCCGAGGTCGGATCCCAGATCTTGGCGTCCAGCTGGCCGGTCTTGTCCTGGAGAATCACATTTTCATAGTTCTTGCCGTTCTTGGTCACGGCTGATTGTCTGTGCTTGCAGAGATATACATCCTGTATACGGCTGCCGTCCTTGAGCTCACTGATAAATCGCATACCTACTCCCTTTTCTCTTTGCTTACGTCAGCCGGCCTGCCGTGACGGTGTAGGTGTACTCCACCATGCCGTCACTGCCGCTGCGTTCTACTGTCACTTCCATAGTTGTCCCCGGCTCTGTCTCCATGAGCCGTTCGTGATAAGCCTGCATACTTACGATCGGTCTTCCGTCCACCATAGTGATGATGTCTGCCACACGGATCCCGGCTTCAAAAGCCGGTGACTCTTCGCTCAGGGCTGTCACGTAAACGCCGGCAGGCAGCTCATAAAGCTCTGCCATGGCGGCTGAAATATCCGTTCCGAAGATGCCTGATCTGGGAAGATCCCCGTTGTTGGAGAGGATCTGGATCCGGCTCTTGATGAGGGAAATGGGCACCGCGTCCAGCACCGCCGGATCGCCCGCCGTAATGGAGGCGGAGAGAATACCCATGACCCTTCCCTTGGTATCGATGAGCACGCCGCTGCCCGTGCTGCTCCCGTACATATTGGTCGAAATGAGGTTGAAGGTCGCATCCTCCAGCGACACCTGGCCGCCTATGGAGGTCACATTTCCGAAATTGAAGGCGCCCGCCTGGCCGTTCGGCCGGCCGATCACAATGGCCAGGTCTCCGGGCTTGACGCTGTAGGAGTTGCCCAGCACAGCCGGCTCAATGACATCCATAGTCTCTTTCGGAATTTCCGTGAGCGGCACGCGGATCAGGGCAAGGCCCGTCGTGGGGTCTTCCTTAAGCAGCGATGCCTCCACCATGGTCGCGTCCGTGAAGGTCACCGCGATCCGGTCCGTATCCTCGATGGCCCTGTACTCGGCCAGAATGAGCAGGTCCACGCTGTTGTCGGCGATGATGACGCCGCTGACCGTCCGGCTGTCCAGGTAGGTGGTATTGAACCAGTCCTCCTCCGCCTTGTAGCCGGTGACCGAGACCATGGATTTCATGGCGGCTTCGGCCAGCTGCCCGAAGGCGGCATGGATCTCGTTATAATTCTCCAGGATAGAGGCCAGTTTTTCCTCCTCGGTCATCTCCGGCTCCGGCGTCGGCGTCACGTAAATGACAACAGTCTCCGGATCCTCCCCGTCGCTCTCTGAGGGAACTGTCCCCTGTTCCGCCGTCTCCTCCCCGCTTTCCTCCGCCTCCGCGGATGCCGTCGGGGATACTTTCTCCTTCACCTCATCCGCCGGAATGGTGACCGTCGAGGGTGTCTTCCCATTGTTCAGACCGGTGACCCGGATAAATACCCACCCGGCCACCAGGCCAAAAATGCTTGCCCCGACAAGGATTCCCAGAAGGATGTAGAAAACCCGCCTGGGGCTCACGGGCCGCTGCTTGTATGTCTCACGGATAAAGGAATACTCTTCGTCCTCGCCGCCGGACGTCTCCTCCCGAAGAAGGTCGCTCGAATCCGGCCGTCTGTTCAGCTGGTCTTCATTTCTCATGACTGACTCCTGGTTTGGCTCCAGAACAATAATCGGCACAGCATATATAGGTATTCTACCAATATTTTATGAACAAAGTATGAATGTCAGGTAACTAATACGCCCGGCCCCCTTGAAAACCCCCTTTCCTTGACAGACCAAATGGGTTAAAATCCCATCTTTAACAGCAAGAATGCGGAAGAACCTTAAAAATAAAGGATTCTTCCGCATTTTTTGGTGTCAGAAATGTAGCTATAT
>CAMONF010000309.1 GCA_946620335.1 uncultured Clostridia bacterium | reverse complement strand
CGTCGGGTCGCGCTGGACGTTCATCATATTGCCGGAGGCGTAGACGACGTCCTCCTGGTTGACGTAGGTGCCGGGCTTGTAGAAGTTGCCGTTACCGATCATGGCCAGCGGGTCGTCCGTGACAATGAGCGGATAGATGAGGCAGGTGAGAAGCACCGCGACGAAGAGGAAGAAGCCGACCAGGAATTTGGGGGAATGGAATACCTGTTTTATCGTATTAAGCATATGCCCTGTCCTCCTTCCTTAATCCTGCTGCTGGGCCTTGACGCGCGGGTCAATGATGCCGTAGACGATTTCGACCAGGAGGTTGGCAATCAGGACCATGACGGTGATGATCAGCGTACAGGCCGACAGAAGCGGATAATCCTGTCCGGTGATGGCCGTCATCATCGTGGTGCCCAGTCCCGGATAGGAGAAGACCATCTCCGCGACCAGGGCGCCGCCGATCATGGTGCCCAGGGACAGGGCCAGACCTGTGATCTGGGGCAGCATGGCGTTGCGGAACACGTAGCCGACGATCTTGCCGTCCTTGATGCCGAGGAATCGGGAGTATTTGACGTAGTCAGCATTCAGCTCGTAGATGGACATAGAGCGCATGCCGATGGCCTGGCCGCCGATGGTGACAAGGACGATGGACCAGAAGGGGAGCTGGTAATGCACAATGACCGATTTCACGAAGGCCGGCGTCATCTTGGGGATCATATCGAAGCCGTAAGCGCCGGAGGAAGGAGCGATCTTCATCTGGATCGCGAAAACGAAAAGAAGGATGGTGGCCATACCGAATGCCGGGATATTACTCACGAACATGAAGAAGGGAAGGATGGCCTTGTCAAAGACGCCGCGCATGTAGGCGGCGACAGCGCCAAGGATGTTGCCGAGGAGCCAGCCGACGATGATGGCCGGCAGCTGGAGAGCCACTGTCCAGGGGATGGACTTGGCGAGAATGTCAGCGACTGTTCTGGGATACTGGCTGAAGGAAACGCCGAAATCACCGCGGATCGCATTTCCCAGCCACTTGAAGAACTGCTGATACATGGGAAGATTCGTGCCGAAGCGCTCGGCATACTCTTCGTAGACCTTCTGGATGGCGCTGGAATCCGTCATACCTGTGACGGACCGCTGGGCGATGGCCGCGACCGGGTTGCCGGGCATCATCCGCGGAAGCGCGAAGTTCAAAATGACGGCAAAGATCAGCGTCAGGATGTACCAGAAGATTTTTTGAGCGTAGTATTTCTTTACACCTTTCAACTCGATCGACCTCCTGCCGATAAGGATTCTCTTACCTTTAATAAAAGAGGGTGGCCGGAATATCTCCAGCCACCCATTTACGCAAGCATCACGAAGCGTTGGTAAGTTCAGTGTCTGATTCGAATAATGCTATTCTACTCCACTGATGAAGCCTTATTACTCGACAAGCTCAAGCTCATAGAGGCCGGCGATACCATAGCCATCGGTAAGGTCTGTCGGCGGGATGTTGCGGCCGTCGTCAGCTGCCGGATAGTTTGTCCAGACAGTCTCGTTGACAGCGTAGAAGAGGGACGGACGATACATAAGGGCGAAGGACGGGACCTCTTCCAGCCAGATCTCGGACAGCCTTGTGTAGGCTTCCTTGAGGTCGGCTTCGTCGGTCATGGTCGGGATGGCCTGGATGATGCCTTCCGCCTCGTCGTTCATGTAGTGGCCGAAGTTACCGGACCAGTTGCCAGCTTCGATCTTGCCGTAGGTCTCGGACAGGTAGAACATAGCCTTGGACCACGGGGAGGTGACAGAACCGGCCGGCGAAGACCACATGCAGATGTCGAACTTGCCGTTGGTCATGTCATCGTAGTAGGTGTTTGCATCCGGGAAGTAGGTCTGGATGTCGATGCCGATTTCCTTACCGGCGTTGGCGATGATTTCCATGGAAGCGTTCCAGTCGGTCCAACCGCTCGGGCACTCTGCCTTGTAGGAGAGGTTCTCGCCGTTGAATTCGCGGATGCCGTCTCCGTCGGTGTCCTTGATGCCGGCTTCGTCGAGGAGGGCGTTGGCGCCTTCAATGTCGCCGCCGTAGAACTGGAGGGATTCAAGTCTGTCGAAATCGACAAGGGCGCGTCCTGCCTCATCCGGGCCGGCGATGCAGCGCGGCAGCTCCTGGAAGGTCGGGGACTGGCCGGACATAGCGGAGGCAATGATCTGGTCATAGTCGACAGCCATGGCGATGGCCTTGCGGACGGCGACCTGGTCGAGGCCGTTCTTGGTGGTGTTGAAGAATGCAGAGGGCATAACAGCGGTCAGGCCATAGGGAGCCTCATCCAGCCATGTGGAGATGGGAAGCTCCTGGGTCAGCCACAGCTCCTGAACGTCGGTGATGAACTGCTGGCAGACATCGACCTCGCCCTGGGAAAGAGCTACCTGGCCGGCGGCGTTGTCCTTGAAGATGGTGTGGGCCAGATACTTGGGAACCGGCAGGCTGCCCCAGAGGGCAACGCCCCAGTAATTGTCGTCGCGGACATAGACGACCTTCTGGTCAGAGGTGTAGAACTTTTCGTAGGGGCCGGTGTGGACGCAGTCATCCATCGGATCCTGCTTGATGGCATCGGGGTCGCCGTTGTTGCGCTCCTTGACGGACTCAACATAGGCCTTGTTCAGCTGATACATCTTGGGCAGCCACTCAAGGACCTTCAGCGGGTTGACCGGTGTGCCGTCCTCGTTCAGAGCAGCCTTGACCTGGACAGTGTCATCGTCGACCTTGACGAAGCTGTCGATGTAGGTGCTGTAATCTGAGAAACCGGAGGTGGCCAGCTCCTTGTTGACGTCGAAGGTGTAGACTACGTCGTCAGCTGTGAAGTCGGAACCGTCGCTCCAGTGGGCATCCTTGTTCAGGTGGATGGTCAGGGATGTCTGTGCTTCGTCATCCCATGCCCAGTCCGTGGCGAGCAGCGGATACATCTGGCCGTCCAGCATGTTGTAGAGGAAGAGCGGCTCATAGACGATCGCACGGCAGGAGTCGTTCTGGGAAATTACGAAGTTGTTGGAGTTGGAGGACAGCGGGTTGAAGTCGTTGGGAGTACCCCACTGCTGTCCGGCGAAATAAAGGGTTTCATTTCTCGGTGTTGTGCCGTCGTCCGCGGAAGCGGTCTCGGCAGCTTCCTCAGGAGCAGGTTCTTCAGCTGTCTCCTCGGGAGCAGCCTCCTCTGCGGTCTCCTCAGGAGCAGCTTCCTCCGTCGCT
>CAMONF010000308.1 GCA_946620335.1 uncultured Clostridia bacterium | reverse complement strand
GGGAGGATTTATCTGCGCCGGGAGAGCCGGAACGCTGATGATGGAATTCCTTCCTTAATTAGGAAGAGCCGGCTTTGGAGGCGGTCCGCCTCCTGTGAGCAGGGCCATCCGGAATCCGCCCGGCAGACATATGCTCCGCCGATCGGCGCATCGCAGAAGATATAAAGGAGAAGACAAATGGCAACACTGAAAGATGTGGCCGCTCTGGCCAACGTGGACGTATCCACGGTGTCCAGAGCCCTGAACAACACTTCCTATGTACATCCCGAGACCAAGGCCAGGATCATGGCAGCGGTCAAGGAGCTGAGCTACCATCCCAACGTGCTGGCCAGAGGGCTGCGGCAGGGAAGGCTCAACACGATCGCGGTCATCATTCCCAAGATCTCCTTCTCCATCTTCGGAGAAGTGATCAGCGGGGTGGAGGAGGAGGCAAGGCGGAAAGGCTTTGCGACCATCATCGTGAATACCAATAACGATAAGCAGATCGAGAAGGAGAGCCTCAACCGCCTGCGGAACGGGTTTGTGGACGGGATGATCATCGCGGGGACCGGGGCCAACAACCGAATCATCCGGGACATCAGCGTGGGCATGCCGGTCATCCAGGTCATCCGCGTATTCGACCGGAACATCAGCAGTGTGGTCGTGGACTATGTGGATATCGGCTACCGGTCTGTGGCCCACCTTGTGGAACAAGGCTGCCGCCGGATCGGCCTCATAAACGGGGCCAAGGAGATTTCCCCCTATGCGGACCGCTATAAAGGATATAAGAAGGCCATCCGCGAGTTCGATCTGCCGGAAATAACAGTCGAGCGCGAATCAAAGCTTCGCGGCATGAAATACGGATACGACTGTGCCGTGAAGCTCCTCGACGAAAACATGGAGCTGGACGCGATCCTGGCGGCCACAGACGCCCAGGGCATGGGCGTGATCCGGGCCCTGAAGGACAACGGGCTCAGAACGCCGGAGGACGTCAAGGTCGTGAGCATGACCGGCCACCGGGTCGGGGATATGCTGGAGACCTCCCTTACCTCCATGGAACTGCCGGGCATAGAAATAGGAGAAAATGCCGCCGACATGCTGATCCGGGCCATCGAGGCCGGCGGGGAGAAGAAGCCCGGCGTGCAGCACCTCTCCTTCCGGGCCAATATGGCTGTGCGGGAGTCGACCGGTGGGATGACTGAGACAGAGATGTGATTCTGTGCCTTAAAAAGGCGGCACGGTCCTGAACGGGGATATATAAAACACGACAGCTAAGACAAACAGAAATGTCTGGGCGCGGTATCGCAGCCGATGGTTCAGGAGGACCGGCTTGAGAGATAAGAATGCCTGTGGGAATGCGGAGGCAAACCATCTGGTTGCACATCTGAATCGTTGCAATGCATACTATTAGGTAAAATTAATTGAAGGAGGCGAGCGGATTGGGAAAGAAGATTGTGGTAGTAAATGCCGGCCCGAGAAAGGGCTGGAATACGGATACGCTGATTACTGAGGCATCAAAAGGCGCGGAAGCGGCCGGCGCTGAGGTGGTGAGATTCGATCTCTTTAAGCTTGAAAAGTATACGGGCTGCATTTCCTGCTTTGGATGCAAGAAGGAGAGATTCAAGGGACACTGCATCTGCCGGGACGGGCTGACGCAGGTGCTGGACGCCATTCGCGAGGCGGATGGTCTGATCATCGGCTCCCCGAATTATCTCAGCGAGCTGACCGCTTCCTTCAGGGCCCTCTATGAGCGGCTGATTTTCCAGAACCTTACCTATAATATGGAGAACCCCTGCTGCAACGAGCGGCCGATTCCGGTGCTGCTCATCATGACCAGCAACGCGCCGGACACCATGTATCAGGGGATGCTCAGCGGCTATCAGCAGACGCTGAACCGCTTCGTCGGGCCGACTGAGGTCTTTGTGAGCGGCAACACGCTTCAACTGAAGGACTACAGCAAGACCGACTGGGAGTGGTCCATGTTCGATCCGGAGGCCAAGAAGGAGAGGCACGAGACGGTCTTTCCGGAGGAGTGCCGGAAGGCCTTTGAGCTTGGAACTGAGCTCGCCGGGAAGTGATGTTAGTCAGAGGGACGAGACAGAGGGACGGTCCTTTTTACGCAAATCTCTGATTTGCGTAAAAAGGACCGTCCCTCTGTCTCGTCCCTCTGACTAACCATCTGCCTGCTTTTCTCAAGATAAGAACAAAAATGACAAAAGAAAAACGGAGAAAGGTCTGGCCTCCTGTTATAGTATAGTCAGACGCCATGCCTGTGAAAGGTGTGGAGAGTGCTCTTATTTTACATTAGGAGGTCAATCGTCGATGAGAATCAGTTTTCCTGAGAATTTTGTCTGGGGTGTCGCCACAGCCGCCGCGCAGATCGAGGGCGGCGCTTTCGAGGACGGCCGCGGCCCGTCCATCTGGGATGTTTTCAGCCGTCTGCCGGGGAAAATCAAGAACGGCGGAATCCCGGATGTCTGCTGCGATTCCTACCACAACATCGACCGCGACGTCGCTCTGCTGAAGGAGCTCGGCGTCAAGGCCTACCGCCTGTCCTTCTCCTGGTCCCGGATCCTGCCGGATGGGACGGGGGCCGTGAATGAGGCCGGTCTCGACTATTACAGGCGGCTCCTCACTGCCATCAAGGCAGCGGGAATCAAAGTCAATGCGACCATTTATCACTGGGACCTTCCCTACGCCCTCCAGGTGAAGGGCGGCTTCGGCAACCGGGAGATCGTCGGCTGGTATCTGAACTACGCATCCATTCTTTTCGACAATTTCGGGGACCTGGTGGATTACTGGGTCACCTTCAACGAACCCATCGCCACCTACGTCGGCCACGCCAAGGGCTTTTTCGCGCCCGGCCTCTCCGATGAGAAATATGCCCGCCAGTGCATCCACCATCTCCTCATCTGCCATGGAGAGGCGGTCAAAATGTTCCGCGCCCGCGGCATGAAGAATGCGGAGATCGGCATCGTGGTGGACGTCTGGAAGCATTATCCGGCCCGCGAGGGCAATGCGGAAGACATCGCCATGGCCGTGGAGAACAACGAGATCCAGGGCTACGGCATGTTCCTGAATCCCCTCTTCCTCGGCAGCTACAGCGATGTGCTTGTCGACTATATGGAAAATAACAACATGACGCCAAAAATGGAGCCCGGCGACCTGGACACCATCTGCCAGAAGCTGGACTTCTACGGGCTCAATTTCTACAACGGACTTTACGACAATGCAGAGGAGCAGCGGAGGGTCGCGGAAGGGGGTAATTTCCAGAACCGGCCTGAGCAGCACCTGGAGGCTGTCCGCGATGTCCTCCACATGCTGGTGGACAAGTATAAGATCGACGTTCCCATCTACATCACCGAGAACGGCGTGGCCCAGGACGACGGTCCGGACCGCGGGGCGATTCTCAGCGATGACGAGCGGATCGGGTATGTGGCCGAGACCCTCAAATGGGTCAATAAAGCCATGGAGGACGGAATCGACGTCCGCGGTTATTACCTCTGGTCCCTCATGGACAACTTCGAGTGGTCGGCGGGCTTCGCCGCCAGGTTCGGCCTCTACTATACGGACTATGAGAAGATGGAACTGATTCCGAAGAAGAGTGCGGGATGGTATCGGGACGTGATCGCGAATAAAGGGTTTGAAGGGTAAGTGAAACAGAGGGGCAGGAAAGTGGGAATCAGGGACGGTTCCTTTTCCCACTTTTCGCAAGGAGGAGAGTGAGAAACTGGGAATCAGGGACGGTTCCTTTTCCCACTTTTCATAAAAT
>CAMONF010000307.1 GCA_946620335.1 uncultured Clostridia bacterium | reverse complement strand
TATTTTTCTGTTTTCCTCTTACTTCTGTATAACTGTCTGTTCATTATACTATAGACCGCCGCTGAGTCTTGTATTTATATCAGATTTTTGGTTTAAAACCGGAGGCGTGACAGGGGAAGCGTGACAAAGGGGACGGTCCTTCGTGGCACGTTTTTGCTTTTCAAACAACATGCCACGAAGGACCGTCCCCTCTGTCACGCTAGGAAGGACCGTCCCCTTTGTCACTTTTCCCCCATCCCGCCTATCCTCCTGGTCACTTCAGCGGCTGCTGGAGGAAGTGGCCGCGGATCTTCTCTGTGCGGATCGAGTTGATAAAGGCATGGTCGTCGATGGCGCGGACGGCGTTCATGACCATCCGGCTCTGGTTTCTGGAGACAACGGAGTAGACCATGGTCCGCTCGTGGTGGGCGTAGGAGCCTTGGCCGTAGAGGATGGTGGCTCCGTGGCCGCAGATCCGGTAGATCTCGCGGCTGACCTCGTCCGGGTGGTCTGTCATGATCAGGAGGGTCTGCTGCTGGTATTTCTGGTAGAGGGAATTGACCATCTGAGTGACGACGTACTGGTAGATCATGGAATAGAGGGCCTTGTCCCAGCCGAAGAGGAGGCCGGCGACGGTCAGGATGACCAGGTTGCAGCCGAACACGATGTTCCAAGAGTCCATTCCCTTGTGCACCGACAGATAGACCGAGATAAAGTCGGTCCCGCCGGCAGTGGTGTCGACCCAGAGGCAGAGGAGGCTGGCCAGGGCGCTGACGACCGCACCGAAGATACTGATCAGCAGGATGTCCTCTGTGATGATGTATTCGGGGATCAGGTCCGTCAGAACGGATACCAGCACGATATTGTAGCAGGCCCAAGCTGTGAACTTCCTGCCCAGGTAGCGGAAGCCGATGTAGATCGGGATGGAGTTGAGGATCAGGTTGACCGGCATATAGGGGATGGTGATGCCGGCGAACTTCTTCGCGCTGCGGATGATCAGGAGGGTCACGCCGCTTACGCCGCCCGGAAAGAGGCCTCCGGCAGCGATAAAGGTCTTGGTGTTGACGGCAAAGAGGACTGCTGACAGGGATACGACAAACAGGTGGAACCAGAAGGTCGGGGTGAAGAGATACTTCACCCGCCGTTCCATGCGGCGGCGGCTCTGGCGCGCGGCGCGGCGCACGGACTCGCGGGCGGCCCGCCGCTCTTCTCTGCGGTCCTCCTCTTCCATTTTCCTTCTGACCTCCTGAGCCTCCCTGCGGGCCAGTTCATCCGCCTTTTTCATGGCGGCGAGGGCCTCCCGCCGGGCTGTTCTGACGGCCTTTTTCAGCTCGGCCTCTGTCATCTGCTGATCGTTCTTTATTTTTCCCATCTTTAGATAGTACCTTTTATTTCCAATTACAGATTTTCTCAAATTGCAAATGTTTCAAGATCACAAAGCTGACTGCACGCAGCCCGGCAGCCATTTGCTTCCGTCTGCGAAGCGGCAGTCCGGTCATCGTTTGCTTCCGGCTGCGGAAGCGGCAGCCCGGAGCTGGCAGCTGAAAACTGAAAGCTTCCGATTACGGAAATATCCTGCCAGGAGCCTGCGGCTCACAGCTGAAAACTCCCGGTTTTTCAATTCCGTGGATTCTCTTTTTACCCTCTGGCGGGATGAATGTCAACCCATAGTAAAAAGGGACTGATTTTAGCGCAATCCGAATCGAAATCCGGCCGGGGGCCTCTGATGTTCATTTGACAGCAGCTGCAGGACTTTTGCAATACCACTGGTCCATCATCTGAGAAATTAGCAAGTGTTTGCGTCAAACTATCAATCAAATTTTCTCCCCCAAAGCGATAATAGACTCAACATCAGACGCATGCTTTCATTTACCGGCCCCGGTTCCGGTCAGCCGTAAAAGAAAGCAGTCCGACAGGTTTTTTCGAAAATTATTGCTGCGAAGTAATTTGGGAAAATTCTTTTTAAAAGGAGGAAAGCAAATGTCCAGTCACAAAGCTATCATGGACGGCAACGAGGCTGCTGCGTACATATCCTACGCATTTACCGAAGTCGCCGGCATCTTCCCCATCACCCCTTCTTCTCCCATGGCGGAGCATGTGGATGAGTGGGCAGCCAACGGCAAAAAGAACCTCTTCGGTCAGCCCGTCGAGGTCGTCGAGATGCAGTCCGAGGGCGGCGCCGCAGGTACGGTGCACGGCTCCCTGCAGTCCGGCGCTCTGACCACCACCTACACGGCTTCTCAGGGCCTTCTCCTGATGATCCCCAACATGTACAAGATCGCCGGCGAGATGCTTCCCGGTGTCTTCCATGTTTCCGCCCGTACGCTTTCCGCGCACGCGCTGTCCATCTTCGGTGACCACTCCGACGTCATGGCCTGCCGCAACACGGGCTTCGGCTTCATCGCTTCCTCCTCTCCTCAGGAAGTCATGGACATGGGTGCCGTCGCCCACCTGCCAGACATCCACTGCCGCATGGCCATGCTGCACTTCTTCGACGGTTTCAGGACCTCTCACGAGATCCAGAAGATCGATGCTTTCGATTATGAGGATCTTCGTCCCCTGGTGGACATGGATGCCCTTCGCGCATTCCGCAAAAACTCCCTCAACCCCGAGCATCCCGCGACCCGCGGCACGACCGTCAACCCCGATATCTTCTTCCAGACCCGCGAGGCTCTGAACACCAAGTTTGACGCGATCCCCGAGGCAGTCGAGCACTACATGCAGGAGATCAACAAGATCACCGGCCGCGACTACCACCTCTTCAACTACTACGGCGCAGCGGATGCAGAGCGCGTGATCATCATCATGGGTTCCGGCGCAGAGACCTGCAAGGAGACCATCGATTACCTGACCGCCCAGGGCGAGAAGGTCGGTATGATCAACGTTCACCTGTATCGTCCCTTCTCCGCCGAGGCATTCCTCAAGGCCATGCCCGCAACCGCGAAGAAGATCGCTGTCCTCGACAGGACCAAAGAGCCCGGCGCCATGGGCGAGCCGCTCTACCAGGATGTATGTTCCATCTACAAAGAGCGCAACATGGATGCCACCATCGTCGGCGGCCGCTACGGCCTGTCCTCCAAGGACACGACTCCCGCTCAGTTCATCGCGGTCTACGAGAACCTCAAGGCTGACCAGCCCAAGAACAACTTCACCGTCGGTATCGTGGACGATGTGACCTTCACATCCCTTCCCGTCGGTCCCGAGATCAACACCGCTCCCGAAGGCGAGCGCAGCGCCATCTTCTGGGGCATGGGCTCCGATGGTACAGTCGGTGCCAACAAGAACTCCGTCAAGATCATCGGTAACTCCACCGATATGTACTGCCAGGCATACTTCGTGTATGACTCCAAGAAGTCCGGCGGTCTGACCCAGTCCCACCTCCGCTTCGGCATGAACGAGATCCACTCTCCTTACCTGGTCCAGGCCTCCGATTTCGTGGCCTGCCACAATCCCTCCTATGTCCACAAGTATGACATGGTCGAGAACCTCAAGGACGGCGGAATCTTCCTGCTCAACTGCGGCTGGACTCCCGAGGAGCTGGACAAGGAGCTGCCCGCCTCCATGAAGCGCAAGCTGGCCGCGAAGCACGCCCAGTTCTACGTGATCGACGCCATCGGCCTGGCCCGCAGCGTCGGCATGGGCGGCCGCACCAACACCACCATGCAGGCCGCGTTCTTCAAGCTGGCCAACATCATCCCCTATGAGGACGCCGACAAGTACATGAAGGAAAAGGTCGTCGCCTCCTACGGCAAGAAGGGTGAAGACGTCGTCAAGATGAACTTTGCCGCGATCGACGCC